>CBFGNP010000272.1:0-6231 GCA_965650095.1 uncultured Pedobacter sp.
TCGATTCTTCATCGGAAAGATACCAGCCGCTGAAGAGAACGGTTATTTTTAAACATTTATAACAGCTTTAATCACCCCGTTCTTCGGATCAAGCCAGCTTTGAAATTCATCTTTAACCTGATCAAATGAAACTATATGCGTAATATAGGTTGTGGGCCTTACCAGACCTGCCTTCATAGATGCAATTACATGTTCAAAGTCGGCTCTGGTAGCATTGCGGCTACTCATCAGGGTCGCCTCTCTTTTATGAAATTCAGGGTGACTGAAACTGATATGCTCTTTTTGCAAACCGATCAGTACGTACCTTGCACCGTGTGCCATGTACAGGAAAGCGTTATTGATTGCTTTTAAATTTCCTGTAGCATCAATCACTACAGTCGGCATGTCTCCGCCTGTAATGGCCATCAGTTGCTCCGTAACATCGGCAGCCAGCGCATTCACTACATAGGGAACCTTAAGTTTATCCTTACAAAACTGCAGTCGCGCATCATTGATGTCCAGTGCAATCACCTTTGCCCCTGCAATCCTGGCAAATTCCATTGTTCCCAGGCCTATAGGCCCGGCACCTATAACCAAAACGAATTCATCTTTCTGAACTGCGGCTCGACGAACACCATGTGCGCCGATAGCCAAAGGCTCAACCAGCGCCAGTTCATCAAAACTCAAGCCCTCTCCATGAACAAGCGTGTCCGAAGGAACTGAAAGATATTCAGCCATGCCGCCATCTACATGTACTCCACAAACTTTAATATCGGTACAGCAGTTTGGCTTGCCATTGCGGCAGGCGATGCATACCCCGCAATTAAAATAGGGAATAAAAGTAACAGCTTCCCCCTTTTGAAAACCTTCAACCCCATCAGCTTCAACCAGTTCTCCTGAGAGCTCATGACCCAATATTCTCGGGTAGCTAAAAAACGGTTGAGTCCCCTCAAAAGCGTGCAGATCGGTGCCACAGATACCGATACGTTTAATTTTTATGATTGCGTTGCCCTGCGTTAAGGCAGGTTTTTCACCTTCAGCGTATTCGAATGTGCCGGGTGTAGTGCAAACTAATGTCTTCATCTATCTCTTCCTAATTGTTGTTTCCTCATTAAGCATTGGCAAGTGCCCTGTCCAGGTGCACATAGCCCCCATCCACGTGGATAATCTGCCCGGTAGTGTGACTGGACCGGCCTGACATCAGGAAAACTGCCATATCAGCTATTTCCTGAGCCGTGGTCATCCTGTTTTCAAAAGGTATTTTTGAAGTGATCTCCTTTAACTTTTGTTCTGCATCGGGTAGCGTTTCGATCCAGGTTTCATAGGCCGGCGTCCAGCATTCGGCCACTACGACCGCATTTACCCGGATGCCGTGCTTCAGTAGCTCTACCGCCCATTCCCTTGTCAGTGCATTTCTGCCACCGTTGGCTGCGGCATAGGCAGAGGTATTTCCCTGTCCCGTTTCCGCAGTTTTAGAGGTAATATTTACGATTGCACCCTTACTTTTAATCAGTTCTGGAAGTGCGAAATGGGCCATTAAATAATAATGAACCACATTTCGGTGCAAGGAAGCCATAAAATCCTTATAGTTGCCATGCTCCAGCCCCACACCATCATTAACACCAGCATTGTTTACCAGCCCGTCAATTCTTCCAAATTGTCCAACAATGGTCTTCACCGCATTTTCGCAGGCCTCAGGATCGCTCAATTCTGCAGCCACCTGAAATGCTTTTCCTCCTGAAGCGACAATCTCGTCCACCACCTTTGCGTTATCGGCTTCTTTCCTGCCCACGATCACAGCAACTGCCCCTTCTGCAGCAAACGCTACGGCAGCCGCCTTTCCTATCCCTTTGGCTCCACCTGTGATGATGATCACCTTTTCGTTTAATTGTAAATCCATATGATTTAAAAAATTATCTCTTTACCAGCTGTTTGCCAATCCAGTTCACAAGATCCTGACCAGCTTTAAAATTGTCATACTCCGCAGGCAACTTTCTTCCGTCCACATACTCATTGTATAACCATGGATCGCCGATAACGAATACTGTACCGCTGCCTAACCTGGCAACAGCCATCATATTATCGCCATCCTTGTCTTTAAGCACTGGCTTAGCCGGCGGCAATAGTTTTAAGGTGCTGTATTCTTTAATGTATAAATCTTTCGCCGTCTTAAAGATCTCATTATCTGCAGGAACAGAGGCCTTGCCCATTTCAAATTGATTTTTCACCACCCTGCCTTTACTGTCTTTATTAAACTGAACCCCGAAGCTTTGGGCCAGCTTGTTGAAATGGTCAAATTCTACATTTCCGGTATCATTACCCATCAGTACCAGGATCCCACCGCCCTTTACCCATTCGGTGATGGCTTTAACATCCTTTGCCTCAATAAAATTAGGCTTAGGTGTTTCCTTTTCCGTATCCGGATCTACAATGATGTAAACAGCAGTTTTTTTCAGATTTGCAGCAGAGGGTGCAGCGTATAAGGTTGAGGTTTTAAAACCTGCATTGTTAAACTGCTCTCCCCACATGGAAAAACCACCATTGGACAGTTCTTCCCATTTGTAATGCCACGATACTTCATTACCGCTCTGGTCTTTTTTTGTCTCCTTGTTGAAATAAGAATCCAGTACTACTGTCTTACCAAGCCCAGGCTTAGGCATGGCCGCGATTTCCATTTCATTCGCTGCTTTTAAAAAAGCTCCAACACCTTTCGCGTCGTTAGTAATTACTTTTTCGCTCATGTAATAAGCATAGCTACCGTCCCGATAAGGCTTACCCCCTAAACCAGATACGGATACCGTACCTTTAAGGTTCACCATATTTGTAGCCCGCTGTTCGATGAACTCCTGTTGCATACCTTTATAGCCCTTGTCCGCAACGGTGAAATAGGAGGCTGGCAAATATTGCATCCTTACCCCTTTAGCAATGGCATAAACAAACATAGCCGAGGCTGAAGATTCAAAGTAGTTGCCTTTATCGTTCGGACGGTCTAAAATATCATACCATACCCCACTCTTATTGTTCTGCACACTTTTTATGGCGACAGCCAGACGGTTTAAAATGTTAACCAGCTCTTGTCTCTTTGGATGATCCTTAGGAAAATAATCCAAAACATCTACCAGCGCCATGGCATACCAGCCCATAGCTCTTGCCCAGATATGCGGCGAAAGACCTGTTTTTGGATTTGCCCAACGCTGTTCCCTGGATTCATCCCAGCCATGGTAAAGCAAGCCGGTTTTGGCATCCCTTGCGTTCTTCTCCATAAAAATGAACTGGTTAGCGATATCGTCAAAAGCTTCCTTATTTTTGATCAGGGCAGCATATTCTGCGTAAAATGGCTGACCCATATAAAGTCCATCCAGCCACATCTGGTTAGGATAGATCTTCTTATGCCAGAAGCCACCTTCCTTTGTTCTCGGATGTTTTTGCAACTGTTCCCACAGCGTAGTAGCAGCTTTAAAATATTTTGCCTGTCCGGTTACCTTGTACAAGTCTAAAAGTACCGTCCCATTTTTTACATTATCAATATTGTAATGGTCCTGGCTGTAAGTGTCTATTACGCCATCGGCAGAAATGAACTGATCCATCTTAGCCTGTACATATTTAAAATATACCGCATTACCGGTTCTTCTCCATATTTCGTTCAGGCCATCCTGAACAACACCATCATCATAAGACCATTTTCTGGATCTTTCTTTCCAGACTTCCATTGCCGTGGCAGCCATCTGGTCGGACAAAGGCTTGACATTTGTTTTGGTCTGCTGTGCACTGGCCTGACCCGCCATAGCCATCAACGCGATCAAGCTAAATATAAAGGATTTTGTTTTTATCATACTATTGTGTTATAATTGGTTTCAATACAAGTCTACATAGTTTTAAACGGTGATTTTAGTAAATCTGGCAAAATAAGTACGCAATCGTTGCCAAAATCACTTTATCAGGATCACCACATCTTTTCTTCTTAATTCCGGGCTTACTTTTAAAACTTCAATTTTACCGTTCTTTAATATCGCTTCAACAACAGTTTTCCGGGGAGCATGCAGCTTAAAATGAACATCCCAACCCTTAGGCCATGCCGGAAACAAATATATTTTTTCTTTATGACTCTGCAAGAGCATTTCCTGCAAACCAATCATTCCCGACCCGCCCCAATTATGGTCGGGCACCCAGTCGAACCCCGGCCCCCAGAATGCCGGAAATCTTCTTCCCGAGTCTTTCAATTTCAACAGGTTAAGTTCGGCTGCATCTTCAGTTAAGCCCAATCTGGCCGCAAAAATATTATCCTGTTTCCAACCGACATGGCTTCTGAATTTCAGCACGTCGGTGTCGTATTTAAAGGTATTAATGGCCGTATCCAAACCTGGTCTGCCAATTCCATAAAGGCCCCATGGAAATACAGGGTATAGCTGCGGACTTTCGGTATTATTTATTCTTTCCCAGGTTTTCGCTGGTGCAATAGTAGGGTGATCATTAAATTTCCTGAAAGAAATCGGGGGAATGCGCTTTAACATCGCTGTCCATTCGACCCTTTGTGCCTCAGAAATCCCTTTAAGGTCAAGCAAACGTCTCAACACTGTCTTTAAGCCGGCAATTGTCGATGTGGCATTATAAGCCATTTTGTATGTTTCTGCCGCGGAACCCGGATACAAAACCAGGTGACCATTGCCATCGAGCGCCTTGCTGCCCCTTTGTTTAGCCAGGTAAGTATAATGTGCATCAAAAAAAACCAGGCAGCTTTCTATAAATGGAAGGTGTTCCTTCACGTCCTTGCCTGCATAGCTTTCTGTTTCGAGCATCATCATACAGAATTCAAGTACGGTATCCCATTCGTATTCCAGCCAGGCATTATATTCCATACCCTTATCATAGGTTGCAGGTCTCTTCCAGCCATATTCTGCAGGGTTAGGTAGACCAAAGTTTTCGATTTGCTCGGTAAAACTGGCACCCTTATGTCCCCAATAAAATTCAGTCCTGAGTTCTGCATTGCGCAACAGGCGTTTGTAGAAATCGAACTGTGGACGCATCATATCGGCATCGCCGCTTTTCAGCATCGGCCAATACACCAGCCGCTGGTTTTGCGCGGTGTGAGTGCCTCCACCCCAGTTCCTGAAATCAGGTGTATATTTCAAAGTACTGTCTACAAAAATCGGATCATAAGTAAACAAGCCGCCATTAAATTTAGTGGGATATTTACCAAACGCATTACAGCCCAGCATATAACGGAACAGCTGATAGTTCCTGCCGGCTTGTGCCACCAGGGAATCTTTGTCGCTCTTCATGTCAATAAAACTGCGCTCCCAATAGCTTTTCCACCAATTTTTGCTGGCCTCAAAAGCCGCTCTATTTTTAGTATTTCGGGATGCCGTTTGTCTTAAACCATGCTCCCATGCTGTTAACGTCGGACTTTGGACAGTATGTAAGGTTATCGCAACCGCCGACACATTTCCAGCCTTTTTGCTTCTTAATTTCCATCCTTTAAATGCTGTACCAGCGTAGGTTCCTGAATATGTTCCTGCCGGGATCATACCTGCTCCCTGCATTAGCCCACCAAATACTAGATCGTTAAGCGGATTGTACAATTCGCCTTTACGCGATTCCAGTCCCTGTTGTTTTACGGTAACATCAAATACGGATTGTGCTTTATTCTGGTGAAAAAACAGGACCTCGTTATTTTTAAAGGCAACGCTATCCTTAAAGGTCCTCACTTCACCCTGTGGTGCCCATTTGTAGGTGTTCTGATTATTCTCCCTGCCTTTCGTCAGCCTGTCTTCATTTCTCCAGCTCTCAAATCCTGCTTCTGCAAAAGTTTTCCGATTGCTTTTTACCACGAGATGTACAACAGGACTAAACACATCAACCCATACCTTAACTTCCGTTCTCAATCCTGCTTTTGTCCCTATAACCTTCACATAGCCTTCCTTTAAAACCAGTTCCTGTTTAAAGGTATCACCGGCATCAAAGGGATTGGGACTTAATCTCAGCCTAAGCCTCCCCTGTTTTAACAGTGTATTGTTTTCATCAAAAGTCCCGCTTCGCGAGATATAACACAGCAGCTCACCTTTTTCCACCCAGACATTGAGGCCAATATCACCGCCTCCGCAAGGCATAGATCCGGCAGCATTATTACTTTGGCTGGTCCACACGAAGTTCGCATCAGCTTGTTTATGCTGCGCAGTGGCAGTAAATGAACAAGCTGATAATAAAGCAGCAAAAATGGCAATAACCTTATTCTTCAAAATTCTTAATCTATTT
>CBFGNP010000273.1:0-6222 GCA_965650095.1 uncultured Pedobacter sp.
GGACCTTTGCGATAAAATGGGCTTTATGGTCATGAATGAGACCTTCGATACCTGGACTGCGCGTAAAAACAATGGAGAGAATGGCTACAATCTATATTTTAAAGATTGGTGGGAGAAAGATACAAGGGATCTGGTGTTGAGAGACAGAAACCATCCATCTATTGTGGTATATAGTGTGGGTAACGAGATCAGGGACAACCTTGACAGTCCCGAAGGATTTAAGAAATATAAAGATCTCCAGGACCTGATTCATCAGCTTAGTCCGGGCACACCGGTTACCATGGCCTTATTCCGTCCATCGTCATCGAAAGTGTACAGCAACGGTTTTGCTCAAGCCATGGATATCGTTGGCCAGAATTACAGGGAAACGGAACTGGTAGATTTTCATGAAGCACATCCGGAAACAAAAGCCCTCGGTACAGAAAATGGACATACCTTAGCAACATGGCTTATTCTAAGGGATAAGCCATACATGGCAGGGCAATTTCTCTGGACGGGATTTAATTATCTTGGAGAGGCCGACTGGCCCCAGATTGCCAACAACCAGGGTTTGTTTGACCATAGCGGAAACTGGAGGCCGGAAGGGCTGCAACGGCAAAGCTGGTGGGCCGACAAGCCAGTGGTGCACCTTGTCCGCAAGGAAGATAATGCCGGAAACGGAGCCTGGGTCAGCAATTGGACACCAACAGATTTCGATACTTATGATGTGGCCAAAGTGGAAGTTTACAGCAATTGCGATGAGGTGGAGCTGTTTTTGAACGAGGTATCGCAGGGGACTAAAAGTAAACCGCAAAACGATGGTCCAAGAAACTGGGACCTGAGCTTTGAAAAAGGTACCATTAGGGCCGTCGGCAGGAATAAAGGCAAGGAGGTGGCCTCAGAGTTGCATAAGACTGCAGGCGAACCTGATCAGATTATCCTGGAAGCAGGACAGAACACGGTATCAAATCAATGGGATGATGTTGTTTATGTCGGGGCAAAAGTTGTGGACGAAAAAGGCGTTCTTTGTCCGAATGCCTCAAAAATGATTACGTTTGATGTGTCATCAAACGGAGGGATTATCGCCGTAGATAATGGGGATATCATCAGCCATGAGAAATACAAGACAAACAACAGACTAAGCTTCAATGGACGTTGCCAGGCGATCATCAGGGCCCGGGCCGCTTCAGGTATAATTGAGGTCAAGGCAAGTTCGCCCGGATTAAAAGAAGCTAAAGTGACCATCAACATAAAATAAACCATGAACAAAAAGAACATTTTATTGGGGCTGTTAACTGTAGCCACCATTTTTGCTTTTAAAAAGACAGAAAAACCAGCTTTACATATTATCGGTGATTCTACCGTCCGCAATGCCAACAAGGAAACCTGGGGATGGGGAACACCCATTGCCTCGCTTTTTGATACCACCAGGATCCATGTAGAAAATAATGCAATGGCAGGGCGCAGCACCCGCACCTTCCTTTCTGAGGGTAGATGGGACAAAGTGTTACAATCGCTAAAGCCAGGTGATTTTGTAACCATGCAATTTGGCCATAATGATGGCAGTGTGCCCGATACAACGAAAGCAGGCAGGCGTGGGGTGTTAAAAGGAACCGGGGAGGAAACGAAAGTGCTGACCTGGCCCGATGGTAAAGTGGAAACCGTCCATACCTATGGCTGGTACCTCCGTAAATTTGTGCGTGAAGCAAAAGCGAAAGGGGCTATACCTATAGTGGTTTCCATGATTCCACGTAACCAGTTTAAAGACGGAAAGGTACTGCGTGCAGCTGAAAATTTTGGTAAGTGGGCGGCAACAGTTGCCAAAGAAGAAAAGGCTTACTTTATAGATTTGAACAGGATTGTCGCAGATAAATATGACGCCATGGGACCCGAAAAAGTGAAGCGCTTTTTTCCGGGAGATCATACGCACACCAACCTGGAGGGTGCAAAGCTCAACGCCTTAGCGGTAGTTGAGGGTTTAAAGGAATTAGATTGTCCGTTAAAAGAATATCTGCTTAAATAATCATATCATGAAATCAAACAGAAACTACATCAATTTTCTATTAATTGTTGCATTTGCCGTGTTTACCGCTTGCACAATAGTTAAAGTAGCGCAGAAACCAACATTGTTCCTGATCGGGGATTCAACCGTTAAAAATGGAAAAGGAAAAGGCGATGGATCTTTGTGGGGCTGGGGAAGTTACCTGGCCGGTTTCTTTGACCTGGATAAGATCAATGTCGAAAACCATGCCTTGGGTGGCACCAGCACGCGGACTTTTCGGAGCAAGGGCTTGTGGGACAGTGTGCTGGTTAGGTTAAAGCCTGGCGATTATGTAATCATGCAATTTGGCCATAACGACGGTAGTCCACTTGATGATACCGCGCGCGCCCGTGGTACAATAAAAGGAATAGGGACAGAAAATAAAGAGATCTTTAACCCGATCACCAAAAAGAAAGAAATAGTTTATACCTACGGATTTTACTTGCGCAAATTTATCGAGGAAGCAAAGGCCAAAGGCGCCACAGCTATAGTATGTTCTCCGGTTCCGCGCAACCCGGTAAAAAATGGAGCGCTTGTACTTGCAATCGACAATTATGCCGCCTGGGCTGAAGCGGTCGCAAACGCTGAAAAGGTAAATTTTGTTCCGCTCAATAAGCTCATAAAAGACAAATACCTTGCATTGGGGGCTGAAAAAGTAGATGCACTTTTTACAAAAAAAGACCATACCCATACCAATGAGGCAGGAGCAAAGCTAAATGCAGCAGCGGTCGTCGAAGGGCTAAAAATGCAGGAACATTGTTCGTTAAAGGGTTATCTGAAAAACTGATATCAGGCGTGCAGATGGGCAGTAAAATAACCTTACATTAGGTGCTGGCAGGATGCTACAGGTTGCGTATTTGACGGTTTAATCTTATAATAGTGGCTTAAACCAAATGTAAATAGCCTGAAACACGCTCAACTCATTCCTATGCACGTAACACCATATAGATTTATTAAAGGTTTCCTGAGCTGCTTCTGCCTCATTTTGCTGCTATCGTCTGCTTTAAAGGCCCAGACCATTTCACTGAAAGGGGAATGGAAATTTAAAATGGATACAGCTGATCTCGGTGTTAAAAATAAATGGTTTACTACAAAATTGCCCGAAACAGTAAAACTGCCCGGATCTATGGCAGAAAATTTCAAAGGGGACGAAATCACGCTGAAAACCAAATGGACAGGTAGCATTTACGACAGCTCCTGGTATTACAATCCACGTCTGGCGAAGTTCAGAGCAGAAGGTAACATCAAGATCCCATTCTGGTTAACACCGGCAAAACACTATACCGGAGCTGCATGGTATCAAAAAGAAGTTAATATTCCTGCCAGCTGGAAAGGAAAACGGGTAGTGCTTTCACTGGAATATCCACATACGGAAACCAGGGTTTGGCTGGATGATGCGGAACTGGGTACACCCCAATATACCTTTGTTGTGGCACAAAACTTTGAGCTGCCTGCTGGTTTATCAGCCGGAAAGCATACCCTTACCATCAGGGTAGACAACCGGATAAAAGCCATTAATGTTGGTCAGGATTCCCACAGTTTGACCGATCATACGCAAGGCAATTGGAATGGTATCGTAGGCAGGATGCAGCTTAGGGCTGGTTCTTCCTTATATTTTGAGGATATCCAGGTTTACCCGGACCTGAAAAATAAGACCGCCAAGGTTAAGATTCAATTGAAATCAAGCGATGGGGGTTCGTCTTCGGGAAAGATCATGCTTTCTGCTTCAAGTTTCAATACAAAATCTATCCTGATGGTAAAACCGGTTACAGCTCCATTCACCATGGATAAGGGCATAGCAATGGTGGAGATAGAGCTGCCCATGGGCGACAAGATCGTCACCTGGGATGAGTTCGATCCGGCCTTATACCGGTTAACGGCCGATCTCGTAACTAAAGATGGAAGAAAAGATCAAAAACAGGTGCAATTTGGTATGCGCGAATTTAAGGCGGTCGGCCGACATTTTGAAATCAACGGCAGACCCGTCTTTTTACGTGGAACGGTAAATAACTGTGAGTTCCCTTTAACGGGCTATCCGGCAATGGATGTCGAATCATGGTTGCGGATTTTCAGGATCTCCCGTGCACATGGCTTGAACCATATGCGCTTCCATTCCTGGTGTCCGCCTGAAGCGGCATTTATCGCAGCCGACCAGATGGGCTTTTACCTACAACCCGAAGGGCCAAGTTGGGCCAATCATGGTTCATCTATTGGTGATGGCAAGCCCATTGACCAGTTTATCTACGATGAAACAAACCGGATGGCGAAAAACTATGGCAATTATGCATCGTTCTGTATGCTGGCTTATGGCAATGAGCCACGCGGAAAACAGGTGGAATACCTGACGAAATTTAATAATTACTGGAAAGCAAAGGATTCCAGACGATTGTATACCGGAGCTTCCGTGGGAGGCAGCTGGCCAGTCATTCCAAACAACGAGTTTATGGTAAGGGCAGGAGCAAGGGGCCTGGACTGGGGTAGAAGGCCCGAAAGTGTCTCAGACTACAGCAAACAGATCGCTCAGTTTAACGTGCCTTTTGTAGCCCATGAGATGGGGCAGTATTGTGTATTCCCTAATTTTCGGGAAATAAAAAAATACACCGGTGCTTACAAGGCCCGGAACTTTGAGCTCTTCGAGGAAGATCTGAAAGATCACGACATGGGCGATCAGGCGGAAGACTTTTTAATGGCGTCCGGCAAACTGCAGGCACTATGTTATAAAAATGAAATTGAAAAAGCATTGCGGACACCGGGCTACAGTGGTTTCCAACTGTTGTCGTTAAATGATTATCCGGGACAGGGAACTGCCCTTGTTGGCGTGTTGGATGCTTTTTGGGACGAGAAGGGATATATCACAGCAAAAGAGTTCAGTCGCTTTTGTAACAGTACCGTGCCACTTGCAAGGATACCGAAGTTTGTATTTCAAAGCAACGAAACCTTTGAAGCCGCTATTGAAGTGGCCCATTATGGTCGCGCGCCCATACAAAATGCCGTTTTGTCCTGGAGCATCAGGGATGAAAATGGGGAGGTTGCAGCCAAAGGAAGTTTTGAACCGAAAACACTGGAAATAATCAATTGCATAAAGATTGGCGATGTTAAATTTGCACTTGCTGATGTAAAAAAGGCTGGTCGCTTCAGACTTGAGGTTGCAATTGATGGTACCGAATTTGCGAACGACTGGGACTTCTGGGTATACCCTGCAGAACTACCACAATATAAAACCAGTTTTTACTATTGCGACAGTCTGGATGGCGAAGCAAGGAAAATCCTTGATGAAGGTGGAAATGTGTTTCTGAATGCTTCCGGTAAAATACTGAAGGGGAAAGAGGTGGTGCAGACGTTTTTGCCTGTATTCTGGAATACCTCCTGGTTTAAAATGCGTCCACCACATACTTTAGGTTTTGTATGTAATCCCAAGCATCCTGCATTTTCAGATTTCCCCACATCTTGCCATAGTGATATGCAGTGGTGGGAAATTGTAAATAAGGCACAGGTGATGAACCTGGAAGATTTTCCTAAAGGCTTTAAGCCAATTGTACAACCGATTGATACCTGGTTTTTAAACCGCCGGCTGGGATTGATCTTTGAGGCCAGGGTAGGGAAAGGTAAACTACTGGTTTCAAGCGCCAATCTTGCACCTGGAAAAGATAGATCTCCGGTGGCAAAGCAATTGTTCTTTAGCCTGCAGCGTTATATGCAATCAGACAAGTTTGCCCCCAATTTTGAAGTGGGCTTTGACACCATAAAGAACCTGTTCGAAAAGCCTTCCAGGGAAATGTTTAATACTTACACAAAAGACAGTCCGGATGAGTTAAAACCGAAGACCAGAGCTAAGAAAATTTAAAACTTAATACCGTAGATTACATTACCATGATGAAGAAAAAAATTGTTATTGCACTGACATTGTTTGGGATGGGGATGCAGATCAGCGTTGCCCAAAAGAATCCTTCAAAGAAACAGGTGTTAAAATCATTGGTGCTGACCAATGCCTACTTTATGAATAAATGGCCGGATGCAGGTAAATCCATCATTACCAACAAGGAACGGCCAAGTAATATATGGACACGGGCAGTGTATTATGAAGGACTGATGAGCTTGTACCAGATTAAACCAGATAAGGCTTACTATGATTATGCCGTACAGTGGGGTGAAAAACACAACTGGGGACTTCGAGATGGCATCAGTACACGAAATGCGGATAA
>CBFGNP010000274.1:0-6213 GCA_965650095.1 uncultured Pedobacter sp.
AACCTGCTTCAAAAATCGCGAATAAACCTACAGGTCCGGCGCCAATGATGGCTATATCAGTTGAAATCATAGTTTAAATTTTGTGCGAATTTACGAACTTTTGTTATAAAAACGATGGTATTTATAAATAATCTACATAATCTGTAGAACATATGAAAAAGAGCAGAGCGGATATTTTATTTATCTTTGTTCAGATTAATGAAAAAGAACATATATTTTGCTTCTGATTTCCACCTGGGCGCTCCCAATCATGCGGAGAGCAGGGAGCGGGAAGATCGCATTTTAAGGTGGTTAAGCTTCATCGAGCCGACATGTAGTGAGCTCTTCCTGATGGGGGATATTTTTGATTTCTGGTTTGAATACCATACCGTGGTGCCTAAGGGATTTGTTCGGTTGCAGGGCAAGCTGGCGGCAATGACAGATGCGGGCATTAAGGTGTATTTTTTCAAAGGGAACCATGATATGTGGGTCAATGACTATTTTAGTAAGGAAATGGGGATTGAGATCGTGAGTGATGAGCTGATTATGGAGAGAGCGGATAAACGCTTCTTTTTACATCATGGAGACGGGTTAGGGCCGGGTGACAGAAAGTATAAGTGGTTAAGAAAAGTATTTAGGAGCCCGGTTTGTCAGTGGTTATTCTCTATGGTGCCACCCAGAATAGGAATGGGTATAGCGCACTGGTGGTCTGGCCAAAGCAAGGCAGCGAGGAAAACAGTGGAGGAAGCTTTTCAGCATGTTGATCAGGAATGGTTAGCGATTTATGCCAAAGAAGTCCTGCAGAAAGAACGTTTCGATTATTTTATTTTTGGCCACAGGCATCTGCCGTTAGATATTCATCTTGATGATCAAACCAGGTATATAAACCTTGGTGAATGGATGAATTTCAATTCGTACGCGGTGTTTGACGGCAATGATTTAAGTCTTAGGTATTTTGAGAAAGTCTGAGATATTCCCTTCAACAATCTGGCTGATACAATTTTTTAATGCTGTTAAGTAAAAAAGCCGTATTTTTGCTGCCCGAATAAAAACTGTTACCTGATGAATCCGGTTGTTAATTAGACCGTTATCATGACAATATAAATAAGTTTCTGAAAGAAGATATGTTAGAAAAATTAGAAGCCATTAAACTGCGTTGGGAAGATGTGGAGGAGCAGTTGAGTAATCCTGACACCATGCAGGATATGAAGCGCTTTGCAGCTTTGAATAAAGAGTATAAGGATTTGGGCAAGATTGTGGATGAATACAAGATCTACAAGAATGTGATGAGTAATATTGAGGCCAATAAAGAGATTTTAAGTACAGAGAAGGATGCCGAAATGCGTGAAATGGCCAAGGAAGAACTTGATCTTTTATTGGTGCAGCAAGAAGAGCTCGAAGAGAAAGTCCGCCTGATGCTGATCCCGGTTGATCCCGAAGATGCGAAGAATGCTGTGTTTGAGATTAGAGGTGGTACTGGTGGGGATGAGGCTGCTTTATTTGCAGGAGATCTGTACAGGATGTATAGCCGCTTTTTTGAACAAAAAGGATGGAGAGTTGAAACGGTGGATGTAACGGAAGGAACTGCCGGCGGATACAAAGAGGTCATATTGAAGGTGAGTGGTGAGGATGTTTACGGCCAGCTGAAATATGAGTCTGGGGTACACCGGGTGCAACGCGTGCCTGATACGGAAACCCAGGGCCGTGTACATACATCAGCAGCTTCGGTAGCAGTTTTACCTGAAGCTGAAGAAATTGATCTCTACATCAACCCGGCGGATATCGATCTGCAAACATCACGTTCTGGCGGTGCTGGTGGGCAGAATGTAAATAAGGTAGAGACTAAAGTGCAGCTGACACACAGGCCATCAGGGATTGTCGTGGTTTGCCAGCAGGAGCGCTCGCAGCTGGGTAACCGGGTAATTGCTATGGAGATGCTGCGGAGTAAACTTTATGATATTGAGCTGCAGAAGAAAAATGGGGATATTGCAGCAAGACGTAAGACGATGGTTTCGACCGGAGACCGTTCTGCAAAGATCCGTACGTACAATTATCCTCAGGGCCGGGTAACAGATCATCGCATCGGACTGACGCTTTATAACCTGAATAGCATTATGGACGGGGGTGTTCAGGAACTGATCGACGCGCTTCAATTCGCAGAAAATGCCGAGAAATTAAAAGAAGGCTCTGTCATTTAAGGAGTTGTGATTATTTTGAAAAATAGTTTGTAAATATAAATAAACGCTCTATATTTGCAATCCCGAAACGGACGTAAGAATACGGAAAGGGAAAACGGACCGGTAGTTCAGCTGGTTAGAATGCCGCCCTGTCACGGCGGAGGTCGCGGGTTCGAGTCCCGTCCGGTCCGCAAAAAATGTGTCAAAACATTCAAAAAGCCTTTAATCGTATGATTAGAGGCTTTTTTGATTTACGGACTCCGCCGAAATATTCAATTTTTCGCATATAAATCGTGAGTCATTCAGTGAGTCACAGTAGCCGGATGGCCTACTCACTGAAAAGCTTGTAATTAATTGATTATAAGCTAGTTCAGTAAATGAACATCTTGATTTGAGATACCTGCAATGCTAATTTTGTTTAACTTTTTAATCTGTAAAATGATGAGAAACAACTTTAGTGTGCTTTTCTATTTAAAAAAGCCAAAAAATTATGTGTCCGGCAAGATGCCGATTTACATTCGCATTACTGTAGATGGTGTACCAAAAGAGCTTTCCTCTGGAAAACATTGTGAACCTGGCAGGTGGAATACTAAAACCAGTCGTTTAGAGGACAAAAAAGAAGATGCCAGAAGGCTTAACAATTATTTGAACATACTTGAAAGGAAAATCGATCTGGCACATACTGATTTGGTTAATGAAGGCAAGAAAGTCACAACCGAGATGCTTAAAAATAAATATCTTGGTATTGAAGAGAAGCCGCATAACCTTATTATTGCCTTTCAGGATCATAACGACAAGGTTGAAGCACTTTTAGGTAATGGCTTTGCAAAAGGGACGTTGACAAAGTATAATACCACCCTTAAACATATCCGGTCATTTATTCATGTAAAATACGAAATGGCAGATTTGCCCGTAGCCAAGGCAGATTATCATTTTATTACTGAATTTGATTTTTATTTAAGGAGCGTTTGTAAATGCGCAAATAATGCGGCTGTAAAGCATCTTAAGAATCTTGGTAAGGTAATACGTATTTGCCTGGCAAATCGCTGGATGTCTCATGATCCGTTTCTAAGCCATCGGAATAAGATTAAAATGGTTGACCGGGTAATCCTTACACCTGATGAACTACAAAAGCTTAGCGAAAAGGAATTCGTGGTTGAGCGTTTAAGGGCTGTTAGGGATACCTTTCTTTTTTGCTGTTACACGGGGTTGAGCTTTATAGATGTTCAACAACTTACCAAATCCGAAATCAGGAAAGGGGTTGATGGTACATTGTGGATTTTAAAGAACCGTCACAAAACACAAGTAGCATCCCATATTCCATTATTGCCGCTTGCACAGGAAATCATCGAGCGTTATGCTGATCATCCACAATGTGAAGAAGGCAACCGGGTTTTGCCTGTATCCAGTAACCAGAAAATGAATGCTTATTTAAAAGAGATTGCCGATGTATGCGGTATCGGAAAGCACCTAACCTTCCATATCGCAAGGCATACTTTCGCAACAACTGTGACACTGGGTAACGGAATCCCGATTGAAAGCGTAAGTAAAATGCTTGGACATACCAGTATTAAGACCACACAGATTTATGCAAAAACATTGGATGTTAAAGTTGGAGCCGATATGTCAGTATTGAGAAATAAATTAACACATATCTAAAATTTAAAAGTAAATTATCCAGCGGCTTAATCGTCGCTGGATTTAATAACATACCATATACTATGAGCGAAGAAACTAAGCCGCTGATTGTCCCGGATGAAATTATAATGAACCAGATTTATTATATACGCGGGCATAAAGTTATGTTGGATACTGATTTAGCGGCACTTTATGAAGTAGAAACCAAGCAACTCAAAAGACAGGTTAAACGAAATATGGAGCGTTTCCCTGAGGATTTTATGTTTGAACTGACCCCTGAAGAGTATCATTTTTCAAGGAGCCAAAATGGCACCTTGAAACAAGGAAGTAATGTAAAGTATGCTCCTATGGTCTTTACTGAACAGGGAGTTTCCATGCTATCTAGTGTATTGAACAGTAAAAGAGCAATACAGGTGAACATCCAGATCGTACGCATATTTACCCGTGTACGTCAAATTCTATCAGACAATACAGATATCAGGTTGGAAATTGAAAAAATAAAGAACAAGCTAGACAATCAGGATAAGAATATGGAGATCGTATTTCGTTACCTGGATGAACTGTTGGAAAAGCAAGAATTGCCTAATCCACCAAGAAAAAGGATCGGTTTTAAACCCGATAGTCTTTAAAAATTTATTGGGAGACACAATATTTTTATTCTATTATCGTCTTATTCTCTGAGAGCGTTAATTTAGATAAAGCGGGAATGGTCGGAGATCATTTCCGCTTTCTTCGTTTATACCTCGAATTTATTTCTTAGCCTTGGCCTCTAATTCAGAAATATATATCCGTTGGGTTATCAGCAATTCTCTTTATTGTCAATGATTTGTTTTTGCAATTCGATCTTATCAGTAAGACTACGTAATACTGCGTCTTGCTCATTTTTTTCTTGAAGACTAGTGATTTTATAGGTTCAATTTTATCGTAGTATTTCAAGAGATTTTCTTCGATAAGTTCTGACAATTTAAACAGTCTAGAAGCATAAATATCATCTTGCGTTATAGAACGTCATTTAAAGACTGTTCAACATATATTATAAGGGCCCATGCGGTTCGCTCAAAAAGTCTTAAAGACGAGCATAAGCCTGCAAATCACACGATAGCAGGCTTTTTTTTATGGTATCTGTACTGCTCATTTGAATATTCAGGCGAAAACTATGTTTTTGTAGTGTCCAAAGGAAATGAGCGTACCGGATGCTTACACTCCGGCAGGTTAGGAAAAACAATAACCGTCACATAAGATTAAATTACGATACAATTTTTTAAGTCAAAAGGTTGAAGTTCAAGAGGGCAAAGGCGGAAATGGAAGAGGAGCACAAGAGAAGCAATTGATAGAAGTTATTCTTCATCTTGTTTACTATATTTGAGAATCAGCGGTCATTGAAAGACGAGCATTAACAACCAAAATCAATATTTACGAATCAGGAACTTCAAGGTTCGATCCAACAAATCACATTCAGTTTAATCAAACATGCAAATAAAGACCATCTATTTTCTTTTCATTTTGTTTATACCGTTATCGATTAATGCTCAAATAGCTACATCGAATGTAAAAGCTAGCAAGGAGCAGATTCCCGTCAACACATCAAAGGAAAGGTATTGGTGGAATTTATTGCATTACAAGATTGAAATAACTCCAGATTTCAGCAAAAAGTTTATTTCAGGTACAAATAAAGTAACGTTTACTGCTCTGCAGACTGGCAACACTATACAAATTGATTTAAAAGATCCGATGCGAATAACCAGTATTACCTGGAAAGATTTGCGCCTTCCCTATACTAAGGAAAAGGACGCCTACTTCATTACTTTTCCAAGGACAGTAAGGAAAGGTGAGATCCAAGCTATTCTTATTGGATTTGAAGGACGCCCGGCAGCTGCTATTAAACCACCATTTGACAATGGCTGGATATGGGCAAAGGATGAAAAAGGAAGACCATGGATGAGCATTGCCTGTGAGGGCTCAGGAGCCAGCATTTGGCTGCCATGTAAGGAGGTCTTATACGATGAGCCTGATAACGGTGTCGACTTCGGTATTACTGTGCCCGATACGCTGACGGCAGTGGCAAATGGAAAATTGCGAAAAAAGGAAGTAAACAAAAATGGCACAACAACCTACAATTGGAAAGTTGTAAACCCGATTAATAACTACAATATTGTTCCTTACATTGGAAAATATACAAGCTGGCACAGTGGGTACAAAGGTTTGGAAGGAAAGCTTAACTGTAATTTTTGGGTATTGGACTATAACCTGGTGAAAGCAAAGAAGCATTTTTTGCAAACAGATACTATGCTAAGAGCTTTTGAATATTGGATGGGCCCCTATCCATTCTATAAAGATGGTTATAAGTTAGTAGAAGCACCCATGCCCGGCATGGAACATCAAAGTGGAATAGCGTATGGAAATGGATTTCGAAACGGTT
>CBFGNP010000275.1:0-6213 GCA_965650095.1 uncultured Pedobacter sp.
AAATGCCTCCCCTGCAGGGGCTGGAACCCCGATGAGAATCAGCTGATCTGTAAATCTATGCTTTCGGCATAGACATGATACTTTTAAAGCGTTAAATCATAGGGCCGGCCGCCCGACTAATTTTTTACGTAGCTTGTGGCATTCCTTTTTAGAAAGCAAAACAGGAGTAAAGACAAGGGGATTCAACGGCACATCATCTTTACCTGTGGCTACCTGGTTTATCGCGTCTGCTACTTCCATTCCTGCTACAATTTCGCCGAAAACCGTATAATCCTGATCCAGATGTGGAATCCCACCAATTGTCTTATAGATTTCCCTTTGTTCCAGCGGGATTTTCCTGTTCTTTTTTGCTTCCACTGCATCAAGCTGCGCATCGGTTTGTCGCTTACCCCTCACCAGATAAATCTGGGTAAAATAGGACGCTTTTTCCACATTATCATCTCTGCCGGCTCCCAGTGCGCCTTTCTTATGGAATAATCCCGGCTTAAATTCTGCTGAAAAACGTTTAACGCCCGATTCAGGGTGCCGCTTTTCCCTGTTCAAAATGGTATCATCGAGCTCCCCACCCTGACTTACGAAATTTTTAATTACACGGTTAAAAGCCGCATTTGTGTACAGGCCATTTTTAATCTCATTTAAAAACATATCCCTGTGCTTTGGCGTTTCGTCGTACAGCATGACGGTGATGTCTCCTTTGCTGGTTACAAAACGTACAAAAGAGGACTGTGCTTTTGCCAGCGTAAAGAGCAGGACGAGGAGCGAGGAAAATATAAGTGCTTTCATTCTGATAGATTTTGAACAGACCAAGATACCATTATCGCATGAATAAAATGCCTGACGGGTGGCGGACAGCCTTATACCTAGTTTTGGGCGGGATAGATTTCAAAAAGATAAAACAATAACTTTTACGGCTTGTATTATTTGAAAGCCTGAAGCGAACAAGGCGCTAAAGGCGAAAAGATCATTTAATAATCTAATTATGGGAACATTAAGTAATAAAACCATAGCCGTATTATCAGAGAACGGATTCGAAGAAACAGAACTGACCAACCCTCTGCAAAGACTAAAGGAAGAAGGCGCAACCGTACATATCATCTCCTCCAAACCTGGAAAAATACAAGCCATGAAAGGCGATCACGACTGGACGATTGAGGTGGACGTAGACAAACTGATCAGTGAAGTGACTGCAGACGACTACGAAGGATTGTTGCTGCCCGGTGGAGTGCTCAATCCAGATGCTTTAAGGCAAGATGAAGCGGCAATCGCCTTCGTTAAAGCTTTTTTTGAAGCCGGGAAACCTGTAGCCGCTATTTGTCATGCACCACAGGTCTTAATTACTGCCGGGCTGGTAGCGGGCCGCAGGCTGACCTCAACCGCGTCGATAAGGGTTGACCTGATCAATGCCGGTGCAAAATGGATGGATGAAGAAGTGGTGGTTGACCAGGGCCTGGTAACCAGCAGAGGGCCGAAAGACCTCCCTGCTTTTAATGATAAAATTGTCGAAGAGTTTGCGGAAGGGATACACGAAGGTCAGCATGCCTGATAGAGGCTGCTTCATTTTCTCCGCCTACATGACATGATGATGATCATGGCCAATGCGGCCGTGGTCGCAACCTTCATTGCGGTACGGGCGGTGTCGTATTTCCATGCGGCCTTGCAACCCCTTTCTGAAAAAAAGTTCGGGATATGTCCGCGTTTTAAGTCGTCTACGATTCCTTCACAGACATTGATCCGGTCGGCCAGTATCAATGGTAGCCAGTGCCTGTAGCGATCTTCACTATGCTTAAAGGCGTAACGGCGTATTGCGCCACTCAAACCTGATGGCGGCACGGAGGTCCCAAAAACAGCCGTCAGTGACGGCCGTTCATTCGATTGTAGAATTTCAATACTTGCTTCCTGTTGTACAGATCTTTCATAATTGATACGCTTATGGTCATCCCCCGTATAGTTCTTCATCGGATAGGTAGGCTCATTTTCCGGATCGGCGTCCATGCCCCAGCCGGGGATATCTTTGTAATCTACAATGCTATTTTTCATCAGAATATATTTGTTTTTTATCGGTGATGAAGCTATCATGAGGTTTTATTCCTTCTCGTTTGCGAGTGTAAACTCATGATGGTTCCATAATTTTAAGATTGAGTCGACGGTATCAATACGGTTTTAATACAATTATCCAGTTTCGATGAGAACAGACGATAGGCGTCTGACACTTCCTCTAGAGGAACCCGGTGGGTGATCAGTGCTTTGGGGTTTAATCTCCCGGACTGGACATGATCAATCAGTCTGGGCAAAAGCCGCTTTACCGAGGCCTGATTGGCCCGTATGGTGATACCCTTATTCAATACATTACCGATGGGTATGAGATTAAAGGGCGGCCCGTAAACACCAACTATAGACACAATCCCACCCTTCTTTACCGAATTGATTGCCCATTGCAATGCGGTACCGGCACCAGCCTGCATCAGCATCACACGGCCGGTAAATGTTTGCAATGTGTTGCCTTCAGCTTCACAGCCTACACAATCAATGCAAACATCCGCCCCGTACCAGTCCGTGGTTTTCTTTAAAAATAACACCGGATCTTCCAGTGATTTGAAGTTATAAGCCTCACATTTGGCATAGTTCCGTGCAAACTCCAGCCGGTATTCAACATGGTCAATGATGATCACCCGCGAGGGGCCAAAAAACCAGGCGCAGCGTGCGGCCATGATCCCG
Organism: uncultured Pedobacter sp.; assembly: GCA_965650095.1. Taxonomy (GTDB): domain Bacteria; phylum Bacteroidota; class Bacteroidia; order Sphingobacteriales; family Sphingobacteriaceae; genus Pedobacter. The sequence continues at coordinate 2,716 of CBFGNP010000275.1, forward strand.
ATTGGTCCGGCACCAAACACAACTACAGTGTCGCCAGGCTTGATCCCGCCCATCTCTGCTGCCTGATAACCGGTAGGTACGACGTCGGTTAGCAACACCGCGTCATCCGGATCCATATCAGGAGGAATTACCGTCGGCCCAACATCGGCATAGGGCACGCGGACATATTCCGCCTGTCCACCGTCAAAACCACCCGCCGTGTGGGAGTAGCCGAAAATACCTCCCACAGCTGTTGCCATTGGGTTCGATTCATGGCAGTTGCCATAAAGCCCCTGCTTGCAGAAGTTGCATTTGCCGCAGGCAATGTTAAAGGGTACCAGCACCTGATCTCCTACCTTTAAGCGCTGCACCATGGGTCCCACTTCTTCAACGATTCCCGTGAATTCATGGCCAAATGTCATTCCAACACGTGTATCTGGTACCATGCCATGATACAGGTGTAGGTCTGATCCGCAGATACAACTGCGGGTAACGCGCACAATAGCATCCTCGGGATGCAAGATCTCCGGCATCGGTTTTTGTACTGTACGGACCCTGTAGGGCCCACGGTAATTCATTGCTAACATCCCTGCTTTATTTTAGGTTAGTGATGGTTATAGGTGCACCATTGGGTTGCCCCTTCTGTTGCATTGATGATCTCTTCACTCCTTTGCTCGCTTAGCTTGCGGTCTTTTTTGGCAACATCGTCCAGTGTGCGTGTGGTTCCTTCAGGCTCAAGATCAGTCAAGCCTTCTGTTTCCCGTATTTTTTCGATGGGATCGGCCACATATTGCCATTCCTCCCCTAATTGTGAACTCAGGCCCTCATTCCATGGCCCGCGTACGCTTTCTCCGTTAGACATATTGTAGTAAATATTGCTGTGGCGAGGATCACTTTGCAATACACCGGGAGGGAAATTTGGCTGGATGGTAGCCAAAGCGGCTTCAAACATCTGGTAATGGGCCACTTCCCTCGTCATCAGGAAAGTAAGTGTTTCCTTTACATAGGGATCGTCGGTATATTTCATCAGGTATTCATAGACAATCTTAGCCCGGGATTCTGCGGCCATGTTCGAACGCATATCAACGGTTGGATCGCCATTTGCATTGACATACGCTCCGGACCAGGGGATTCCATTGGAGTCGGTTACCGCCGGACCGCCCCCAGTAAGTGCATAAAAGTGAGGATTGATCATGGCTTCATGGATGTAATCTTCTTTAGCTGCCTTACCCTCAAGAAGCGTACTGATATCATCCTGCTCGGCTGCCTGTTTAAGCTCGCCGTTAACACCAGTAAGCAGCAGCTGAATGGTCGCGCCAACAATTTCCAGGTGGCTGAATTCTTCAGTAGCAATATCCATTAACATATCATACTTATCGGGAAAGGGTTGCTTGCAGCTAAAAGCCTGCGTAAAATACTGCATTGCCGCTTTCAGCTCTCCATTAGCGCCTCCAAACTGCTCAAGTAGTAAACGCGCGAATCTTGGATCGGGCTTGGATACCCTTGCATTGAATTGTAATTCTTTAACGTGATAGAACATAGTTTCAAAATTTAATAGGTGAATAACTTAATCGTGGCCCTGAGTTTTAACAATTTTATTATAAACCCCCAGCAACAGAAAAGGGGCTGCCCATTGACCCACAAAAAGTGCGGTGTGTTTGTGTCCAAAGCATTTTAGGGTAAGTGAAGCCCCCATTGAAAGCAATGCTGCCCACAAATAAACATCTGACGGAATCTTTGCCGTCTGTTCTTCGATCATTTCGGCGACTTTGCCTTCACTTTGATCATTTTCCAATTCTTCCATAAGTAAACTTTTTTGATAAATAAATGATTAACTATAGTAGGTACAAGTTTTTAAAAGCAATTGTTTTGTCTGTTTTTCGAATACGTATTTAGCGCTGTAAAAAGATATTTACTGACCGGAAAAAAGGTAGTTACCTGCAACCCATTCAACAGGAAAGTGATTAAACATCTGGCAAACAAGCTATAGACTTAATCACTTGGCAATTATATCAGCTGCAAATGAGGTCTGATCTGAAGTTTCACAATGTCGGTTCTTAGTGGTTGCGCCAGACAGAAAAGCACACTTAGGGCGATGTCATCCGCCTCCAACATTTCCATACTTTCAATTTTACCTTCCTTCTCTGATGCCGATCCTTTCTGCATATCTGTGTCGACAGCCCCAGGCTCGATCAAAGTCACCTTGATACCCATCAAATTGACTTCTTTTCTAAACGCTTCCGAAAACCCCTGAATGGCAGACTTAGTCGCAACATAGACGGAGCTGTTTTGTTCCCGTACATCCACACTCATTGACCCGATATTTAAGATATGACCATACCTGGTGTGCCTCATCCTGGTTACAGCTTCGTGGCAACAAGCCATATAACCCATTAGGTTTGTCTGTACCACATACTGCCATTGTTTATAATCCCCCTCCATAATACTTTGGTAGGAAAGGGCTGCATTATTGATCAGGATGTCAATTCCCCCAAAGCGGTTATCAACCATCTCAAAAACATGTGAGATATCCGCCGGATCGGCGATATCAGCGGTCATGCCATAGCAGTCGGTTTGGTTTTCCAGCGACCTGATCGCAGCTATCGTTTCCTCCACTTGTTCATGGTTCCGGCCAAAGATCATAATTCTGGCCCCATGCGAGGCGAGGAGAATTGCAGTTGCGCGGCCAATACCGGTAGTACCACCTGTTATCAATATCCGTTTTCCAGTAATGCGCCCGGCTATCAGACTGTTTAGACTTTCCATAAGCAGAATTAAAATTAAGCTTCTTATGAGTAAACAAATACGGCAGGCAGTGGTTGATAAAATAGCTACTCAATAATAGAACTTTAATACGCGAACTGCATCAGATAAATACTTGATTATGCAGGTATTCCCCTAAGTCAAACCTATTTGACTACCAGCTGTTGTGTATGAACCATGTATAACCCTTAAAATTCATAGGAAATAAGTGATGGACGAAAAACAGGAAAATATACAGGCTGTATCATTTTACTTGCAGGTGCTTGAGACACTTCAGCTTCACTCGCTCAACTTTATGCTCGGCGGAGGGGTTGCCATGTATCATTATACCGGTATAGAGCGAGATATAAAAGACCTGGATATTTTTTGCAAGGTTTCTGAATATTCACAGATTTTAAAAATTCTTGGCGACGAAGGATATCAAACCGAATTAACAGATATACGATGGCTGGCAAAGATTTTAAAAAACGGGTATTATATCGACATCATTTTTGACACCGTTAACAACATCTGTAATGTAGACGATACCTGGTATATGCATGCAGTTAGTGGCACTTATGAAGGCCTTCCTGTTAGGTATATGCCTGCCGAGGAACTGATCTGGTGTAAAGTATATGTACAGAACAGAGAACGTTATGACGGAGCAGACATCAATCACCTGCTGTTGAAGCAAGGCAAAAATCTGGACTGGGACAGGTTACTTTTCCGTTTAGAAAGACACTGGCAACTCTTGCTTGCCCAGCTCTTACTTTTTCA
>CBFGNP010000276.1:0-6193 GCA_965650095.1 uncultured Pedobacter sp.
GTCGCTGGCACTCGAAAACCTGGTCGTAAAGCATCACTATTTTATTCAGCTGGACCAAAATCTATACCTGATTGATAACCCTATTTTTTTACGGGTGATAGATTTCTTTAAAAAGCATTACGATAAAATGCTGATCCACAGGTCAAAGTTCGATGATTTTTATGGGAGCATCCTTTCAAAATTGGAAGAAAAGGTAAAGATCAATTATTCCTATTTAAAGCCGGCCACAAAAACACAGATTGAAGAAAAAGGGTATGACCTTGAAAATGAGCAGCTGATCTATCTATCCGAGTCCGAAGATTTTGTTCTTATCACACCGGTAATGCGGTACAGCAATACAGAAATACCTGTGCTTTCCCGGAAACAGATCATTGCCAAAGATAAATACGGGAATACTTTTACCCTGCGCAGAAATGAAGAAGAAGAGCTTCAGTTTATCAGTAATCTGACGAAGCAGCATCCGTTTTTTGAAGAGCAGCTGGATGGGGAAATGAAAATGGATTGCTTTTACATGCATAGAAAGCATTTTCTTGACATCGGGTGGTTTCTGGATGCCTTTGAGGCCTGGCGCAGCAAGGGCATTACCATTATGGGTTTCAATAAACTGAATAATAATAATCTGAGTCAGTATAAGCCGGAGATATCTATTAAGGTCATTAGCGGGATAGACTGGTTTGAAACCATAGCAAAAGTAGCCTACAATGGCGAGGCCATTTCTTTAAAGCACCTGCATAAATCCATCCGCAACAAAAGTAAGTTCATTAAGCTGGATGATGGGACGATGGGAATTTTACCAAAGGAATGGGTAGAGAAATTTACCAGCTATTTTAACGCGGGTGAAGTGGTAGACGACAGCATTCATACCCATAAGATCAATTATAACAGGATTGCAGAACTGTACGAAGAGCAGCTTTTTGATGAAGCCGTAAAAGATCAGCTGGCCATGTACCGGAGCAAGTTATCAGGACCGGACAACATACGGCAGGTGAGAGTCCCGGAGAGCCTGAATGCCGAGTTGCGCGCCTATCAGCACGATGGTGTAAACTGGCTTAACTTCCTGGATGATTTTAATTTTGGCGCTTGTCTGGCCGACGACATGGGCCTGGGTAAAACCATACAGATCATCGCCTTTATACTTACCCAAAGGGAAAAACACGCCCATAATACCAATCTTGTGGTGGTGACTGCGTCCTTAATTTTTAACTGGCAGGCGGAGGTCGCCAAATTTGCTCCTTCGATTAAAATCCGAACCATTTATGGTGCCGACAGACTGAAGGATATCCATGAATTTGATCAGTACGAGCTGATCCTTACTTCGTATGGAACCTTGCTTGCCGATATCCGTTTTTTAAAAGCCTATCGGTTTAATTATGTGTTTTTAGATGAATCACAGAACATCAAGAATCCGGATTCCCAACGTTATAAAGCGGTCCGACTTTTACAATCGCGCAATAAGGTTGCGTTAACCGGTACACCTATAGAGAACAATACCTTCGACCTGTATGGACAGCTTTCTTTTGCCTGCCCGGGTTTACTAGGCAGTAAGCAGCAGTTCAAAGAACTGTATTCTGTACCTATTGATCAGTTTAAAGACAGCAGGCGTGCAAAGGAATTACAGCAAAGGATCAGTCCTTTTATCTTACGCAGAACCAAAGAACAGGTGGCTAAAGAGCTACCCGATAAAACTGAAATGGTCATCTATTGTGAAATGGGCAGCGAGCAGCGCGAAGTATACGAAGCAGCGGTACAGGATATTAAAGATTACATAGAGGGCGTTGCAGAAGATGAACTACAAAAGAGCAGCATGCACATTTTGCAGGGCATTACGAGGTTACGGCAGATCTGCAATTCAGCTGCGCTGCTAAAAGATGATAAATTCTATGGCAATGCCTCTTCAAAAATGGACACCTTGCTGGAGCAGATAGAAAGCAAATCGCCTCATCATAAGATCCTGGTTTTTTCGCAGTTTGTGGGCATGTTGGATCTGATCAAAAAAGCGCTTCATGAGCGGGGCATTGCCCATGAATACCTGACCGGGCAAACCAGGAACAGGGCTGCGGTGGTCAATTCCTTTCAGGAAAATCCTGAGATAAGGGTGTTTCTGATCAGCTTAAAAGCGGGAGGGGTGGGGTTGAACCTCACCTGTGCTGACTATGTCTATATCGTTGATCCCTGGTGGAATCCGGCGGTAGAGCATCAGGCGATTGACAGGGCATACCGTATAGGACAGGAGAAAAATGTGGTGGCCGTAAGGTTGATCTGCCCGGATACCATTGAAGAGAAGATCATGAAGCTACAGGATACCAAAAAGGACCTGGTTGGCGACCTGATCAAAACGGAGGTATCCATCTATAAAAGCCTTTCAAAAAAAGATCTGCTGAGTTTATTTTAGATAGTCTCGAGGCAGCGGGCTAGTTGACACTTACCTGGGTTAATAATTACCTGGGCTTTAGTCCGGTGTTACCAGGGCCTTACCAGGGCGTCTGTAGGGCTGAGGCCCTAGAAAGGCCCTAGTAACCCCCTAGTAACCCCCTAGTAAGGCCCTCGTAATATTTGCCGCAGTGAGGCATGTGTCTTACACTGAAAAAACTTGACACATTAGGGCTATTTATTACTGGGTTTTACTGTTTTTGCTTGACTTTTGTCCTCAGTGTGTCTTATCTGTCAAAATGGAGGTGAATTGGCTTTGTATTGACCATGTAAGGTTATTACAATAAGTTATCGTAGAAGAGACATCATAGATTTTATAACTTTTTTGTCGCCCGAGACGAGTGCCAATATAGTTGAGAGCTTAGCTAATTTTAGCAATTAAAATTTGAAAAGTTATTACTCAATTGCATAACCAAAAAGGTATGCTAGCTAAACTGATCTTACCGCGCTATTTAACTAGCCAATAGCATGGCTCATTAGGAACCAGACTCGCATAGCATATGGTCTTTGGGGGTAAAATAATTAACCAAATGTATCCGATATGAATAAAAATTTTACAAGAACAATTTCCTGTAACCTAAAAGTGTTTGGGATGGAAGGGACCAGACGAAAGCTAATGCTGCTGCTGATCATGTTGCAGTTTACAGGGGCTATAGTCTACGCGCAATCGATTAAAGTTACGGGAACAGTAACAGATAATAAAGGCGAGCCATTGCCTGGGGTGACTGTTAAGGTGAAAGGGCTCTCGCTTGGTGCCACCACTACCGGCAGTGGGACGTATACCCTTAGTGTTCCAACTGCCACCTCCGTTCTCGTATTTTCTTATGTCGGCTTTATACCACAGGAAATAACTGTGGGGACTAAAGCCAAAATTGATGTCAGTTTAAAGGAGGACTTAAGTAACCTGGAAGAGCTGGTCGTGACAGGGTATGGCGGGGTAGCCAAGAAGAAAGACCTGACGGGTGCAAGCTCGTCTGTCAACGCAAAGGACATTGAGGAGCGTCAGCCGATCAACCTTTTCGATGCTTTGCAGGGAAAAGCTGCGGGGGTTCTGATTGTGAATGACGGGGGTGGTGCGCCGGGAGCAACGGGTTCAATCCAGATTCGTGGCACATCTACCTTAAACGGTGGCAACGGGCCACTTTATATTGTTGATGGGATAATTAATCCTGACGGGGCAAACATTAATCCTGCAGATATTGCAAATATAGAAGTACTAAAGGATGCCGCTTCAGCATCCATCTATGGTTCCCGTGCAGCTAACGGAGTAATTTTAATTACTACGAAAAAAGGAGAGGAAGGTAAGCCAATGATAAACCTAACCTATAACCAGGTATTTGGACGTCTGGCGCACCGGATTCCGGTAAGTAACTCGGCAGAAGTCCGCGCGTTCAGAACTATTCAGGGTAGAGGAACTTCGACAGACTCTATTAACCCGAGTTTCAATGCCGATAATGACTTGCAGGATTTGTTATTGGGTAACCTTGCGCAAAAGAAAGAAGTTAAATTAGGGGTTAGCGGCGGACAAAAAGGGTTGACTTATTATACGAGTTTGAATTATCTTGATGATAAATCAATCATTCTGAATAGCTGGGCAAAAAGACTGCAGTCGAGAATTAACGTGAGTTACCAGTTCTCACCTAAGCTTAAATATTCAAATAACATCTCTTTTTCCTGGGAAAAATCAAATCAGGTTTCCATAGGTAATACAGTCAAAGTGGTAATGGATAGACCGGCGTATTCGCTGATTTATTATCCGGATGGTAGTTTAACCAGTTACATCGCTTCTAAAAGGAATCCTATAGCGCAGGCTTTGAATGAAAGAGATGAAGATGAAAAGTATTCCGGACAATTTAACAATCAACTTGATTACCAGGTTTTCAAGGATCTGAAATTCACAACCCTATTTAACGCTAAGCTGGATAACTTCCAGAATTTGTATTTCTCGCCTAGATTTATTTCGGATAACAAGGCTAAGAATTCCGGACGGAATGAGATGGCAAAAACGTTTTCATGGGAATATCAGGCTTTTTTGAACTACAACAAGACGATTTTTAAAGATCACAATTTCTCTGCATTGTTAGGCTTTAGTGCGGACAGACGGAGATTCGATAATTTTCATACAGAGTACTTAAATAGTGTTAACGAGGAGATCTTCGTTACATTTCCCGATTATCTGACTTCTTCTAAAACTTATACCTCTGCAACAGCAAATACAACAGCATCTTTATTCAGCCGCTTAGGATACAACTATAAAGGGCGTTATATCTTGCAGGGAACCTACCGCAGAGACGGATCTTCGAGATTTGGCAATGAAAATAAATGGGGTAACTTCTTTTCGGCTTCAGCAGCATGGCGTTTCTCTGATGAAAAGTTTATGGAATGGGCTAAACCTTTTATGGACGATGCCAAGTTACGGTTTAGTTTCGGACAGCTTGGGAATGATAAAATTGGTGACTATGAGTCATATACAAAAGTTGATTTCGAAGGGAATTATAATGGCGTAGGAGGTGCTGCATTGACCAGTACATTTGGTAACGCGTTTATTAAATGGGAAACGACGACTCAGAACAACGCCGGACTGGACCTGAGCTTTTTTAAAGGTAGATTAGGCTTTACTGCTGATTACTATGTAAAACGTACTAAAGATCTACTTTATGCCCGGGAACTTTCCAAAGAAACCGGCTACAGTAAAGTACAGGTTAACTTAGGTAATATACAGACTAAGGGTTTGGAATTTGTAGTGACTGGAACGCCAGTTACCAATAAAAATTTTGAATGGAATTTATCAGGTAACGTCTCTTTTGAAAGAGGTACAATTTCGAAATTAGCGGATGGTATACCATTTTTTGCCGGTAACAAATGGTATGTAGAAGAAGGCGGTAAAATAGGAAATTTCTATGGCTGGAAAAACCTTGGCGTATACCAGTGGGATGAGTCAAATGCTTACGATGAGAACTGGAGGAAATTGACTGTGGTATTGGAGAACGGGTCACCAAAATATGTAGATGGTAAACCGGTGTATAGCTTAGACGGCAAAGCCTATACGGGGGCCATTAAAAGTATTTCTGCTCCCGACGGCAAGTTAAAAGGTGGAGATGCGGAATGGGAAGATAAGAAACAAGATGGAGTAATAGATGATGCCGATCGCCAGATTCTTGGGAACGCTACGCCTGATTTCTATCTCGGTATTATGAACAGCCTGCGGTATAAGAGCTTCACCATTTCGTTTTTGTTTAACGGTTCTTTTGGTGGAGAAGTTTACAACTCACTCCTACAGAGCCAGAATAAGCCTTCGAATACCGGTGCCGGATCTCCGGATATGGTATATAATTCATGGAGAAAACCTGGTGACATAGCAAAATATCCATATTATATTGAAAAAGACAATAGAGGAAATCTAAAAACAGATGGAAACAGTATTTATATAGAGGATGCTTCATTCGTCAGGTTATCAAGTGCAAGACTAGCCTACCGGCTAAATCCTGAATGGACTAAGCGCATCTACTTAAAGGGTGTAACTGCTTATGTATATGGAATGAATCTCCTGACCTGGACAAACTATAAAGGCTACGATCCGGAGTTCAGTTCAAGCAATCCTTTAACCCCTGGCGATGACACGGGAAAGTATCCAAAAAGAAGAGAGTTTGGTTTTGGGTTAAATGTTAATTTTTAATAAGATAAAATGAAAAAGTTAATAGCAATATGCGCTTTGGGAACGGTAATGTTACTGGGCGGCTGCAAAAAATTTCTGGACGAGAAG
>CBFGNP010000277.1:0-6191 GCA_965650095.1 uncultured Pedobacter sp.
ATAGGCACCAAAACACAAAGGGCAGACAGGAGTGGGCCGATGGCCATGAAGAATATTTTTTATGATTATGAAAAAGATTCCGCAAGGGCCCTGGATATCACGCTGTACTTTGATTTTTCAGCGAAGAATTAATTGCTTAAATTGAATAGAAAAAAGCCTGACCGAATGAAGCTTAACCGATATATTGCTTTCACTGCCTTTTTGTTGCTGTGCTGCAGCAGCGCTTTTGCTCAGGTAGCACTGCAGAACCTAAGGTGTGAACTGCTGCAAAATCCGATGGGAATAGATGTGGCACAGCCGGGCTTAAGCTGGGAAATTGTTTCGGACGAGCGTGATGTGAAACAAACAGGCTATCACATCCTGGTCGCTACCTCAGCAGATAAACTCACAGAAAGTGATGCAGATGTATGGAATTCAGGAAAGGTTAAGTCGGCCGAATCTGTTTACAACGCTTATGCCGGACCCGCCTTAAAAAGTAAAAACAAATATTACTGGAAAGTTAAAGTGTCGACAAATAAAGGTGAAACGGCCTGGACTGAACCTGCATCCTGGTCAATGGGGCTACTTCATTATAAAGATTGGGAAGGCCGATGGATCGGGTTCGACCGCTTCTTTCCCTGGGACAATGAGCCTGAAGGCCGTTTATCTGCCCGCTATTTCAGAAAAGAGTTTTCTACGGATAAAACGGTAGCGTCTGCTACGGCCTACATCATGGGGATGGGTTTGTATGAACTGTACGTTGATGGTAAAAAAATTGGTAACCAGGTGCTGGCACCTGTCCCTACCGATTATACGAAAAATATAAAATACAATGCTTTAGACATCACGCCCCAGCTGAAGCAGGGCAAACATGCGATCGGAGTCATCTTAGGGAATGGTCGCTTTTTCGCCATGCGCCAGGCCAAGCCTTATAAGGTGAAGACATTTGGGTTTCCTAAATTACTGCTACAGGTGGTCATCAAATATACCGATGGTTCTACGGCCTCGATTAAAACCGACAATACCTGGAAGGGTACTGCGGCCGGACCAATTCTTGCCAATAATGAATATGATGGGGAGTTATACGATGCGCGCAAGGAATTTAAAGGCTGGAGCCAGCCTGGATTTAAGGAGGATAAATGGCTGAATGCCGAATATGTACAGGAACCGGGCGGAACCTATGAAGCACAGATGAGTCAAGGGATGAAGGTGATGAAACAGATTTCACCGGTATCGATTACGAAACGCCCGAATGGTAAATACATCATCGATTTCGGGCAGAACTTTGCCGGCTGGGTAAAGTTCAACGTTAAAGGGGCGGCTGGAACGCAGGTTTCATTGCGGTTTGCAGAGTCGTTGGAACCAAACGGCGAGCTGTTCAGGACAAACCTCCGGGATGCCAAAGCGACTGATACCTATATCCTCAAGGGAGAGGGGATCGAAACCTGGGCGCCAAGGTTCAGTTACCAGGGCTTCCGTTATGTAGAACTGACGGGCTATCCCGGTACGCCTCAAAAAAGCGATTTTACAGGTTGCCTGGTATTTGACGACATGAAAACTACAGGGACTTTTGAGTCGTCTAACAGCCTGCTCAATCAGCTGTTCAAAAACTCATGGTGGGGAATAGCATCAAATTATAAGGGAATGCCCGTTGATTGTCCACAGCGCAATGAGCGCCAGCCCTGGTTGGGTGACAGAACGGTCAGTTCCTACGGGGAAAGCTTTTTATTTGACAATACGACCCTTTATAAAAAATGGCTGGACGACATTCGCTATGCGCAGAAAGAAGATGGAGCCATACCCGATGTGGCCCCCGCATTCTGGCGTTATTATAGTGACAACGTATCCTGGCCTGCAACCTTACTTTTTGTAACCGACATGTTGTACAGGCAGACCGGTGATCTATCTGTGCTTCATAAAAATTATCCCGCAGTGAAAAAATGGATGGCTTACATGAAGGACCGGTATATGAACAATGAGGGGATCATGACCAAAGACAGTTATGGCGACTGGTGTGCACCACCTGAATCGGCGGAAGCAGGCAGGGGCGTAAATGCGGATCAGAAACACCCGAGTGCGCTGATTGCCACGGCTTATTATTACCAGTTGGCCACAATGATGAGCCATTACGGCACACTTACGGGCAATAAAGAGGATAGTGCCGGTTATACCACCTTGGCTTCGGAACTAAAAAAAGCCTTTAACCGTAAATTTTATCATGCAGAGGGCTATTATGGCGATAATAAATTGACGGATAACCTGCTGCCCGTATACTTTGGAATCGTTGAAGATGGCAATAAAGCAAAAGTGTTCAAACAGATCTGTTATATCATTGAAGAAAAGAATAACGGCCACCTGAGTACCGGAATAATCGGAACAAATTTCCTGATGCGTACCCTTACTGAAAATGGGAGAAGCGACCTTGCCTACAGAATTGCTTCACAGAAGACCTATCCATCATGGGGATACATGATTGAAAACGGGGCTACAGCGATATGGGAATTGTGGAATGGCAATACTGCTGCTCCTAAGATGAACTCGCAGAACCATGTGATGATGCTGGGCGATCTGCTGGTCTGGTATTACGAAAACCTGGCAGGTATTAAGGCCGGGGCACCTGGATTTAAAGAAATTGTAATGAAGCCTGAAATGATTAGGGGGCTGGATGCGGTAAATGCCACGTACCATTCGGTACACGGCCTGATTAAAAGCAGCTGGACTAAATCCGCGAATGATTTTAGCTGGAGCATCAGTATCCCTGCCAATACCATAGCCAGGGTCAGCATACCGGCGAAATCTTCGTCGCAGGTTAAAGAAGGCGGAGTAAAGGCTTCGGAAGCTAAGGGGATAAGATTTATAAAAATAGAAAATGACAGGGCTGTATTTGAGCTGGGCTCAGGAGATTACGCCTTTCAGGTTAAACAATAAAAGATATAGATATGAACAGAACCACAAAATTTATGATGATCTGCGGCCTGATGGCTGGCATTTCTTTTTCTTCTTTAAATGCAGCTCATGCGCAGCAAGATCTCGTGATCCCGGCCGATGTACAGGCTAAGGCCACTGAATATGCTGCCGCATTAAAGCTGGATGATCCTGCTAAAAGCAAACGTGTGGAAAATGTAGTTGCCGTACACATGACCAAAGTAAAGGACTGGCACAATAGCCACCCTGCTACGACTGTCCCGGCAGGCATTAATCCGGTAACCGGAACAAAGCTAAGCGAACTTGACCGTCAGATCATCGCTGATTCGGCAATGCCTGAAACCGTACATAAAGATCTGATGGAAGGCCTGCGCAAAGACTTAACTGCGGAACAGGTAGAAACCATCCTGGATAAATATACCATCGGTAAAGTAGCCTTTACCATGAAAGGGTATCAAGCCATTGTGCCTGATTTTACCGCTGTGGAAGAAGCAAAAATCCTGGGCTTTTTAAAAGAGGCCAGGGAAATGGCCGTTGATTATAAAAGCATGAAGCAGATCTCTGCGATCTTCGAAATTTACAAAACCAAGTCTGAGCAGTATCTGAACAGCAACGGCCGCAACTGGAGGACGATGTACAGCGATTACACGAGGAAGATCAAGGCCGAAAAAGCGGCGAAGAAACAATAACATTTAATCATAACTATATTTAATCATAACCATAAAGAGATGTTAAAAAGAAAAGCGGGGATAATAGGTTTAATGATTTGCCTGTCGGGTTTAGGCCTGAAGGCACAGTCGCCATGGCGTTCGGGGATCATAACGGATGAGTTTTTATACGAAAAGGCAGCTTTCCCATCCTGCCATTCTGCAACTATTGCCGAAACGCCTACGGGCTTGGTTGCGGCCTATTTTGGGGGAACAAAAGAACGTAATCCTGATGTAGAGATCTACGTCAGCCGTCAGGTAAACGGTGCCTGGCTTCCGCCGGTTTCTGTAGCCAATGGGATACAGAATGAAAAATTAAGATTACCAACCTGGAACCCTGTCCTATACCAGGTGCCTGGTGGCGATCTGCTGCTGTTTTACAAGATTGGCCCTAAGCCATCGGAGTGGTGGGGAATGATGCGTACGTCAAAAGACGGGGGGATAACCTGGTCTGAGGCCAAAAAGCTGCCTGAGGGAGGGATCGGTCCTGTTAAAAACAAACCTGTACTGCTGGGCAATGGAAATCTGTTTTGCCCTTCGAGCAGAGAAGGCGATGGCTGGAAAATTCATTTCGAGGTGACCAAAGATAATGGCCAGACCTGGCGTGTAATTGGTCCGCTGCAAGGTGGCGATATCAACGCGATACAGCCGAGTATCTTAGATCATGGTCATGGAAAACTGCAGATCCTGGCCAGGAGCAGGAACAGGGCTATCGTAGAATCCTGGTCGCAGGATAATGGCGAAACCTGGACCCCTTTAGCGAAGACAAGCCTACCCAATAACAATTCAGGTACCGATGCTGTAACGATGAAAGACGGCCGGCATGTACTGGTGTATAACCACGTATTGCCGCCGGGAGATCTGGCAAAAGGCGCAAGAACACCTTTGAACGTTGCGATTTCCAAAGACGGAAAAAACTGGTCGGCAGCCCTGATCCTGGAAGATTCTCCAATCAGCCAGTATTCTTATCCGGCAGTGATCCAGACTGCCGACGGCATGCTGCATTTTATCTATACCTGGAGAAGGGAAAAGATCAAGCATGTCGTTGTAGACCCTTCGAAACTAAAACTTAAAAAAATTAAAAACGGGGTATGGCCTAAGTTGAAAGGCTATACTGCCCCTGTCATGACAGAGGTAAAAAATGAGGAATAATCAGATGAAACGAATTGCTTTATTTCTGGCTGTTGGATTATTGCTGTGTTTGCAGTCCGCTGTTGCACAAAATCAAAATTCCGACTCCTTGTACAGGCAGCCGCTTAAAACTGTTCTGGCGGAGATAGAAAGCCGTTTTAATGTAAAGATAAAGTATAGCGATAACCAGGTTAAGGATCGCTGGGTAAATTATGCTTTGTGGCGGTTCAGACCCGGCTTGGATGAAACGCTGTCCAACGTGCTGGCGCCACTCGATATGAAAGTGAATAAGGAGAAAGAAGGGGTTTATAAATTAAAGGAATATGAATATTATCGCTGGCAGGTAGCGGAAGGGCAGAATACGCTTGACCACCTTGCCACGTTATATCACGACAAGGTGGGTTGGGAAAAGCGAAAAGCTTTGATCAGGCCGTGTTTATATGAAGCTCAGCAACTTTCACCCCTGCCTCCTAAACCCTTATCCAAGCCGATCATGACCCCTAAAAGGGTGATGGATGGGTATACCGTAGAAAATATTGCGATCGAGATCTTACCTGGGCTGTATATAAACGGCTCTTTGTATAAACCGTTAAAAATTAAAGGCAAAATTCCGGTGGTACTGAGTCCGGATGGACACTGGGCGCAGCAAAGGTATCGGGCCGATTGCCAGATTCGCTGTGCCATGATGGCCAGGATGGGTGCAATGGCCATCAGTTATGACCTTTTTGCCTGGGGTGAATCCTTATTACAGTTTAAACAGGAAGACCACAGGCGGAGCCTGGCTCAGACGATTCAAACCCTTGGCGGGATCAGGATCCTGGATTATGTCTTATCACTGAAAGAAACAGATCCGGCAAGGGTAGGGATCAGCGGCGGATCAGGTGGTGGAAGCCATACGGTTTTGATGGCGGCTATGGACGAGCGTATTAAATTAAGCGCGCCGGTCGTGTCTTTATCTTCTTCATTTTATGGCGGTTGTCCCTGCGAAAGTGGAATGCCGATTCACCTGTGTGCCGGTGGGACCAACAATGTAGAGCTTGCAGCCATGGCTGCACCGAATCCTCAGCTGGTGGTGTCCGATGGGAAGGACTGGACAGTAAGTGTACCCAATCATGATATGCCTTTCCTTAAAAAGATATATGGCTATTATAGGGAGGCTGATCTGGTCCGCAATGTTCATCTTCCAGAAGAAGGCCACGATTTTGGCCCTTCAAAACGCAAAGCCCTGTATGATTTTTTGATTCAGGAATTTGAGCTGAACGGAACTGCAGTAAAGGATAAGACCGGGCATTATGATGAAAGCAAATGTACCGTTGAAAAGGAAACTGCCTTATATGTATTTGGCGACAAGGGGGAACGCTTGCCGGCAAATGCCATAAAAGGATTTGAACAACTGGAAAAAGTATTTAAAACAAGTATTTCGAAATGAACAAGCCAGAGAACCGACGT
>CBFGNP010000278.1:0-6180 GCA_965650095.1 uncultured Pedobacter sp.
TAACGAAATGGTAGAAAAAGCTGTAGCGGCTGGTGCCTCAATACCTAATCCGGCTACCGATTATGGCTTTATGTACCAACATAGTTTCGACGATCTTGATGGCCACCATTGGGAATATGTATGGATGGATCCGAATGGAGCACCTGAGCACCAGGGGTAATTATATTTAACGTTAATAAAAAGGTAAGTGACGGATTTTTCGGGCTTGCCCTTTTTTGTCGGGGATTATCGATATGTGGTAGGTATCGTTAGCAGCTATTCTTTCAAATACCCCTTCTCCTTAAGCCTATCTACCACTTTTTGGCCTATTTGCTTACCCCACTCCTGACCTGCAAGCATGGATTCCTGAGTAATCAGAGGTGTTTTTTCAGCGAATTTTTTACCTGCAGGTGTCTCATAAAAAGCAATTACACCTAGAAGATCTGCCTCTGTTAAATGCTTCTGGTATATTGGCAAAACCAGGTTAACAAGCTGATCTATTGCATTTTTATTTACTTCAATAGTAAACTCATCCCAAAACTCTTTAGGAACATTTGATTGCTGCTGTTTAAACATAAAAACCATTTGATCTAAAATACCTTTGTAAGCAGCCTCTGAACCTGATACTTGTATTAGTTTTGTTAATGATGATTTGTAACTATTATTCTCCTGACTAAAAGAAAAAGTTGTAACAAACGTGAGTAGCAATGTTAGAATAGATATTTTCATGTTTTTTTCGGTAAATATATAGGTTTTTTACCCAGGTAATCCAAGACTTATGCTTAATACTCCGATTCTCAGCAACGATTCCGATTGATCCTGTTTGAGTTCCTTTTATTTCGCTAAAATTTGGTCTTATCGGGATGTTAAAATCAATTAATTGTTCCTATTTCGAGAAATTGAACTTCTTTATGTATTCTTTTTTAATCTCAATCAATATTACGCCATTAGCGCCTCTAACGCCATATATCGCTGTTGTCTTTGCATCTTTTAGTACTTCTATTTTCTCGATCCAATCAGGCGATATTTCATTCATTCTGGAAGAATCGATGATACAGCTTTTATTACCGCCGTAAACATAGTAAAGCGGCTTTTGATTTATTGATACTGTTGAAACGGCCCCCAGCATGATCATGCGCTCAGCACTTAACTTCACCGCAATTTTGTCATTGATGTAAGTCTCCACCTTCGAAAAGCCTGGCACATTAAAGACGAACTTAGATAAGGCATCTTTACCAGGTATACTAAGTTCAAATGTGCCCGTTGTATCTGTTATGGCCAACACCTTTTCATCACCCTTTTTCCTGATCTCTACTCCGCTTAACGGATGGCCATTTAAATTATTCACTACCCTACCTGTAATCAAAATAACTAAAGGAGGCGGTGTATGTGATAAGTCAATCGATGATGAAGAAGGTTTAGGATGTTGATCCTTATTCACTATAGCAGATTTTAAATTTTGTGCCTGAGCCGGGCTAAGCATAAATGTACTTAAAGCAAATGGTACTAACCAATGCCAGTTAAGCCTTGATGAAGGCAAAACAAGATCCCGATTTAACTGACTGGCAAGTACCCGTCCACAAACATTATCATTTTTATTTTGAAAGAAATCGATTAGTTCTCTATCCGATTTGGCCGTAAGATCCAGAATATTTTTTTCGCAAAGGCTACAATGATGGTTCCCATCCGCTCGCTCGATGTCGCTCCATTGTTGTGTACATGGCTTGGTTAATACCAATTGAATACTTTTCATGCTTTAGGTTTTTAGAGAAGATGCACTAAAGTATAATATTCCATAATACAAGCAGTCAGCACCATTCTTGGAGTTATAGAGCTTTCCTGCATCTGCTTCGATATCGGAAATTAACTATTTTACCTTCTCAAATTTTTCCATGATTTTATTTTTTTATAATTTTCAATTAATTACTTCTTGCTCATTAAATTAGCACCCGCAATCAGTCCTATCAAATTACTATAAATGTCGATTACAAATATTTTTCTTGTTCTAATCAGTGGACTGGGTGTTCTTCACGGTTTCCTCATTTCAATGTACTTTCTAGTGGCTAAAAAGGGATTAGCAGTCGCTAATAGACTACTAAGTTTTCTCTTTCTTGTATTATCGTTTCGAATAGGCAAGTCCATCATACTGAAATTTGCCGATCACATTCACCTTGAACTGATATTTATAGGTCTAGCTTCCCTGTTGCTTATAGGGCCGCTTTTTTATTTTTACGCTAAATCTTTACTAGATAGATGGCAAAAACCTGGCATATAGTTCGGCTATTTCAACTTTTGATTATTGGGTGGCCCATAATAAGCTCCCTGTGCATGCGCAAAAAAACAGGTCATTTGATTCAGATAGGAAAGATGGGACATCTGTGACCATAAAAGAAGTTAGGGACGATCTTAGTTCTGTTGTCCTTGTAACCATTATTAATGGTGGCCACACCTGGCCCGGCAGAGATCCATTTAATATTGGTTATCCACTCGGCCAAACAACAAATGACCTGGATATCAATGAATACATGTGGAATTTCTTTAAAAAATCATCTAAGTGGCGTTGATATGGTTACCTGAAATTATGGTTTTGATTTTCGCCTGCTCAATGTTTCCTGTGAAATATTGAGATAAGTCGCCACCATTTTGTTTGATAAACGCTGAGCAATTTTCGTGTTAATATCTAGTAATTTTTTATACCTCTCTGTAAGTAAAAACCCCATCCTATTGCTATAATTGGGGTTTTTTAATTCTTCACAGGCTGTGAAGTTGAGCTCCCTCTGCTGGGCTCCCTTCGTCTGCGCTCAAGATAAACTTCCAGCCCAGCCCTAAATGCAAAAAACCCACAACTTTCGTTGCGGGTTTTGGCTCCCGAGCTATTTATTTTTCCAGAAATCTACTTGATGACCTTACTAGAATTTCAAGGATTGATGAAAATGACTTAGAATAATGTAATTATTGAGATAATTAATTAAAAAAATCGAAATTTAGCACAAAAAAATTCATCTACTTGGCCTCTCTTAGCGATTGGGCAAATTCATTAGGAAGTGGACTGTCTTCGATTGATTTTGCAGAGGCTTCCACATCATATTCAACTCTTCTGAATGCTACCTTTAGGCGATTACTGGCTAATGTTGTAGTGTCATTATCTATTGTGACCATTACATAACATCCCCTTGGATCACCATCCTTAGGTTTTCCAATCGAGCCAAGATTGACAACGTGTTTGAATCTGCCATCAGTTTGTATAATGCGATGGTATGGCTTATGTGAATGCCCCACAAAAAGTAGATCAGCATCCGCTTCCTTCATCATCTGTAATACATAATTTTCATCTGTGTCCACTAGCACATATTCATCAATATGTCGAGTACTTCCATGTGCAAATACCAGGTTGAACTTTTCGTTATTCATTTTAAATTCAAGTTTGATATGAGCTGGAAGTGTCCTTAAATATTCTCTGTTATCTTCACGGATCAAATGATATGCGTATTTCTTGCCTGGTTCAATATGGCTTTCTGCATTAGTGATTATGTTTTCAACCTTTTCATCGTGATTGCCCTTAAGCGTAGGTATGCCCCGTCTCCTTATTTCATCAATCACTTCATTAGGGTATATGTGGTAACCAACCAAATCTCCGAGGCAATAAACAGCATCAGGTCTTTGACTGTCCATATCTTTTAGCATAGCTTGGAAAGCTAGAAGATTAGCATGTATATCAGAAAAAAGCGCTATCCTCATGGCCTATCCGTTGCGTAACATGTCTGCATACTCGTTTGGCAATGGACTGTCTTCCACCGCTTTCGCCGCTTTTTCTATATCATATTCAAAACGGATAAACTCAACTTTAATACTGTCCTTATCAGTGACCGTGCTGTCGGGATTAATGGTCAGGATGACATATCCGCCCCGAGGGTCTTTATCCTTTGGCTTGCCAACCGAACCAATGTTTATTGCATGCCTGAAATGATCACTGCCATCCGTTCCAGAATTTAAAATGCGGTGATAAGGTTGGTGGGTATGACCAAAACACATAATGTCGGCTTCTGCCTGCTCCAAGATCCTTAACATGCTTTTCTCATCACGATCCTCAAAGAGGTATTCATTTACCTTTCTTGGGCTGCCGTGTACAAAAAGGATATTGCGCTTGTCGTGGTTAAGCTGATATTCCAATCTGATATGGGCAGGTAGCGTTCTGAGGTAAGCACGCTGTTTATCTTTTACCACTTCATTTGTGTAGGAAATGGAAACTTTTCCCATTGCTTTTTCTTCATCGGTCTTATAGGCACAACCGCAATCGTCACTTGAACGGCCAATGCCCCAATCATAATTCCCTGCTATGGTGGGAATGCCTCGTTTTCGGATTTCATCAATCACCTCATTCGGCCAGATGTTATAGCCGACAAGGTCGCCCAAACAATAGATGGCATCGGTATTTCTGGTTTCAACGTCTTTAAAGAATGCTTCCAGCGCCGGAAGATTGGCATGGATGTCAGAGAATAAAGCAATTTTCATAATATAGTTGTTGGTTTTCTTAATTGTTGGTTTCTTGTGTGCGATAGTATTTTTTCCTGAACCAGAATGCAAGGTTGACCAGAGCAATCAGTGCTGGCACTTCAACCAATGGGCCTATGACCCCTGCAAAAGCCTGTCCCGAGTTAATGCCAAATACCCCAATGGCAACAGCAATGGCCAGCTCAAAATTATTCCCGGTGGCGGTAAAGGCAATCGAAGTGCTTCTTGAATAATCTGCACCAAAGTACTTGCCAGTAAAAAAGCTTACTACGAACATGATAGAGAAATAGATCACCAGAGGTATAGCAATACGGACTACATCCATAGGTATCTGCACGATCAGATTACCTTTCAGGCTGAACATAATTACAATGGTAAACAGCAAAGCGATCAAAGTGATTGGCGATATAAATGGCACGAACTTGTTTTGGAACCAGTCTTCACCTTTAAGTCTGATCAGGGTATACCTACTGATAATACCCATTGCAAAAGGCAGTCCCAAATAGATGCCCACACTTTTGGCAATCTCTCCAATCGTTATATTCACCTCAAGGCTTTTAAGTCCAAAATATGGCGGAAGTATGGTAATGAAAACATAAGCGAAAACACTGTACAGCAAAACCTGAAAGATGCTGTTCAATGCAATAAGACCAGCGGCATATTCCCTGTTGCCCTCTGCCAGTTCGTTCCATACCACAACCATTGCAATACAACGTGCAAGACCGATCAATATCAGGCCGACCATATATTCTGGATAATCCCTTAAAAAAGTAATGGCCAAGAAGAACATTAAAAGTGGGCCAATCACCCAATTAAGTACCAATGAAACGCTCAATACCTTGGTATCCTTAAATACTTCGCCCATCTTCTCGTATTTTACCTTGGCCAGGGGCGGGTACATCATCAGTATCAGGCCGATGGCTAGAGGAATGTTGGTGGTGCCACTGGAAAAGGAATTGATGAAGCCTGAAGATGATGGAATAAAATAACCAACAGCTACACCAATTGCCATAGCTATAAATATCCAAAGGGTAAGGTAGCGGTCTAGGAAACCTAGTTTTTTTCTTTCTACTACGGGGGCACAATTGTTTGCACTCATGGTTGTTTGCTTATCTATTTACTTACAAAATAACTTTACTTCTTCTTTCCAGCAGAACCGTGTCCCTCCAGATTCCATCCTGTTTACCGATCTTCTCCCTTGTTCCAAGTATTCTAAATCCGGCTTTTTCATGGATCCGAAGGCTGGCAATGTTTTCGGGAAAAATTCCAGCCTGTAGTGTCCATATTCCCTCAGCTTCGCTCAGATTAACAAGGCGGTCCAAAAGTGTAAGACCGATACCTATTCCAGAAAATGCAGGATCAACATATACACTAACTTCCGCTACTCCTGCATACACGCAACGTGAAGATACTGGTGTCAGTGCCGCCCATCCAACAACCTTTCCTACTTCATCAGCCAAAATTCTACAACCGGCTAGATGCGAGCTGTCCCATTCTTCCCAAGACGGGGCGCTGGTCTGGAATGTAGCATTACCTGTACCAATGCCCTTTTCGTAGATTAACTTGACTGCTTCCCAGTCGGAAGCCAATAGATTTCGTATTTCCATAAATATTTAGCAGCAACCTCCTCCAGGGGTACAACTGTTCGCTGCACCTGCTAGGTTGACCATTCCATTTCTTGGCGCATCC
>CBFGNP010000279.1:0-6168 GCA_965650095.1 uncultured Pedobacter sp.
GTTGCTTTTATCCCTTACCTGGATGATGACCTTAACTGCACCGCTTTTCAATCTCGGGGCGCTGGTAAATATAACAGACGCAGAATGGCTGGAAAAACTGGCGATCTCCGGCCGTGACCTGATCCTGATTATCGGAGGCTTGTTCCTGATCTATAAAAGTACGCACGAAATTCATGATAAACTCGAAAGCGAAGAAGAGAAGGAAATTAAAGGGAAAACATATTCTTTTAGTGGTGTGATTATTCAGATCCTGCTGCTGGATATTGTGTTCTCTCTCGATTCCGTCATTACAGCAGTTGGGATGGCAGAGCACGTAGAGATCATGATCGCTGCGGTGGTTATTGCGGTAATCATCATGATGGTGTCTGCGAGCGCAATCAGTAATTTTGTAAATCACCACCCTACAGTAAAAATGCTCGCCCTATCCTTCCTCTTACTGATCGGCGTTTCCTTACTTGCCGAAGGCTTGGATCAGCACATACCAAAGGGATATATTTACTTTGCTATGGCCTTCTCAATTTTAGTGGAAATGCTGAATTTGAAAATGAAGAAAAATGCTCAGAAACCGGTTGAGCTTCGCAATACCCCGAATGAAAATGAACCCAAAGCCTAATTTCTTTTAATGATTTCTTTTTTTGAGGCCTCACTGGCTGAGTTATCCATACACCGTATCGGAAATAAGGCCGAAGACGAGTTTTATGTATTGTCTGAAAAATCAATTGCAATCAAAGACATTACACTTAGCAATTTGCTGCAACAGTACTTTTTAGGACCCTATGAAAAGGTAAACGAGGTGTATCGTTTCATTCACCCCAACGGAGACCTGAACCTGAATGAAGTGTATCATTTCGCAGCAGAAATTTTTGAAAGGGGCGAGTCCTTTCACGAAAACAGCAAGCAGCTGGCTAAATACCTGTATGATGTGTCCGGCCATCCGAAAATCAAGCCGGGTGAGCTATATGTCGCATATTTCGAGAATGTGCAGATAGAGGGGGAGCTTCATGATGCCATCGGAATCTTCAAATCAGAGACAAAAGAAAGTTATTTAAAAGTTTTTCCTGAGCAGGATGGCTTTGGCCTGAGCTATGAACAGGAAGCGATCAATATCAATAAGCTTGATAAAGGCTGCCTGATCTTTAACACAGATAAGGAGGAAGGCTTCCGTGTTGCTGTTATCGATCAGACCAACAGGAGCGCCGAAACCGTGTACTGGAAAGATGACTTTTTGAAGCTAAAGATCAGGAATGACAGCTTTAATCAAACGGCCAGCGTGCTAGGGGTATATAAGAACTTTGTCACGGAGAAGCTGGACCAGGAATTCGAAATATCTAAAGCAGATAAAATAGATCTGCTGAATAAATCCATGAAATACTTCAAAGAAAAAGAAAGTTTTGATCTCGAAGAGTTTTCTAATGAGGTTATTGGAAACGCCGATGGGATAGAATCCTTTAAAAGCTATAAGAAGAACTTTGAAGAAGAATTTGATCAGCCTATCCCCGATAGCTTTGACATCTCGGGTGCTGCAGTAAAAAAGCAGGCAAGGGTATATAAAAGTGTATTGAAGCTCGATAAGAACTTTCACATTTACATTCACGGCGACAAGGAGTTGATTGAAAAGGGCTTTGATGACGACAAATCCATGAACTATTACAAAGTCTTCTTTAGAGAAGAAGCTTAAGTCGTTTTCCGGCTTCAGCGGGCATAAATATCAATTTGTAAATAAAAACCTGAAATTTTTTCTATTTTGCGAAAAATGGGTGAATTTTTTTAGCATTTTTATGAAATTGCTTTGCTCATCATTGTCTAATAAGTTGTAGATTTATTTTTTAAGTCAACCTTTAAACCAAATATGAACCAGCAATCACAACAAAGCGGTATTTTTAAAGTTATAGGCGCCTCCTCGCTGGGGACGCTAATTGAATGGTACGATTTCTATATTTTCGGAAGTCTTGCTTCAATCATCGGGACACAGTTGTTTCCTGCAGATGCAGGGGCTTCAGCCTTAATTAACACACTCGCCATTTTTGCGGCCGGTTTTATTGTACGTCCTTTTGGGGCACTGGTATTCGGCCGCCTTGGGGATCTGATTGGCAGGAAGTACACTTTTCTGTTAACTCTTGTGCTGATGGGCGGATCAACTTTCCTGATTGGATTGATCCCCTCTTATTCAAGCATCGGTTATGCAGCACCCATTTTGGTATTAATCTTAAGATTGGTACAGGGACTGGCGCTTGGTGGTGAGTACGGGGGGGCGGCTACGTACGTAGCGGAGCATGCGCCTGCCAACAAAAGAGGGTTTTTTACCAGCTGGATCCAGACTACAGCAACGGGGGGACTATTTCTTTCGTTAGGTATAATCGTATTGACCAAGAACCTTGTGGGCGCTGAAGGCTTTGCGGATTGGGGTTGGAGGATACCTTTCCTGCTGTCCATTCTATTGGTTGGCGTTTCTATTTACATCAGGATGAAAATGCATGAATCGCCGATGTTCAGTAAACTAAAGTCAGAAGGTAAAGTATCTAAGAACCCGTTAAAAGAAAGTTTTAACAATAAGACGAATTTTAAAATGGTACTACTTGCCTTGTTTGGTGCCACAATGGGACAAGGGGTGGTCTGGTATACGGGACAATTTTATGCGCAATCCTTTATAGAAAACACCTGTCATGTTGACTTCAACGATTCCAGATATATCCTTTTATGGGGTATAGCCTTTGCCACTCCTTTCTTTGTTATTTTTGGTTCCTGGAGTGACAGGGTAGGCAGGAAGTGGATAATGCTAACCGGGATGCTGTTGGGTGTAATTTTTTACCGTCCGATCTACCAGATCTTCCTGGATGATACTGATGTTACCAAAGTAGAGCAGAAAGACATCGCCTCCATATCTGATCCAGTGGTCATGCGTACAGCTGTTGCGGGAACGGCGGATAGCCTCATCACGACAACTTCTACGGTTAGTTTATTAGATGGGTCATCATTTCAAAAGATACAGTCGCATACGAAATTCGCGGATGCCAGTAAGCCTGCTGTTGAATTGCCGGATACTTATAAGGATAAAAAGCTGTCTACGCCTGTGTTCTGGAAATTTGTGCTGTTAATTTTCTTCCAGATCTTGCTGGTAACGATGGTTTACGGGCCTATAGCAGCTTTTTTAGTGGAACTCTTTCCTACGAAGATCAGATATACGTCTATGTCCTTGCCCTACCATGTAGGTAATGGCGTGTTTGGCGGACTAGTGCCATTTATTGCCACTTTAATTGCCACCTTTCCCGGCTCTACGCCATTATCCGGCCTGTGGTATCCCATAGGCATCGCTGCATTAAGTTTAATAATCGGCACGATCTATTTATCTAACAAAAAGCCCGATCATAACGAGGCTGATTCAGAAAAACCATTAAAACACTCAGCTTATGAACGCGTTTAAAAAAGCATTAGGATTAGTTTGGATCATATTGGGCCCGGCATCCATCATATTCCTATTTATGCAGGCTTTCGAGAAAGTTGGCCTTGCAGAAGAAGGGGTACATAAAACAAATACCGCATTACAATGGGGGATCATATTGTTCATTTTCATTCCAATCAGCGCTGGTTTGGTCATATTTGGCTATTACGCGTTAAAAGGAGAATATGATAAACTCCCCGACAACGAAAGTTTGTAATCTTGTTATTACACAGAAAAAGCCCTTTATCCATTATTTTGGACAAAGGGCTTTTTTATTGGCTTGACCCGTTCTTCAATAAATCAATTAGCAGGTCGATCTATTCCAGGAAGGTTCAGCTGGATAATTTACAGTACTCTTAACAGCAATCCCTTTAAATATTCTCCTTCAGAAAAAGAGATCCGCACAGGATGATCTTCTGGCTGGCTAAACTGTTTAATGATCTGAACCTCACGGCCCGCATCCAATGCAGCCCAGGCAATGATCTGTTTAAAGGTTTCAAGGTCTACCGCCCCGGAACAGGAGAAAGTAGCCAGTATGCCTCCTTTTTTTAAAAGCAGCATGCCAAGCCTGTTTAAATCCTTATAAGCCCTCGCGGCACGATCCAGGGCAGATCTTGATGGGGCATACTTAGGTGGGTCCAGCACCAGCACATCAAAGGTTTTACCTTCTTCTTTGAAAATCCGGAGTTGTTTGTTTACATCCGATTGTATACTGGTCTGTTTATCCTCAGAAAAGCCGTTAAGCTCAAGGTTATGTTTTAAGGTTTCAATAGCCAACGCAGAACTGTCGACACTGGTTACCTGCGCAGCCTCATATTTTAAACTGTTTAATGTAAAGCCACCACTATAGCAAAAGCAGTCCAATACCGACTTGCCTTTTGTATATGACGCAAGTAGCTGCCGGTTGTCTCGCTGATCACAATAAAAACCTGATTTTTGCCCTTCTGCTATATTGATGTGATAAAGGATCCCATTCTCTTTCACTTCAATGAACTCTGGCGGGGTTTCACCCCAAAGCAAACCTTGCACAGGTTCCAGGTTTTCATGTTTGCGTGCTCCCGCGTCACTTTTATCGAATATTCCCTTTGGGTTTAATTCCTGTCTCAGGATGCCAATAATATCTTGCTGTACCGCTTGAATTCCAGCACTTAGTACTTGCAGGGATAGGAAGTCAGCGTATTTATCTACGATCAAACCTGGTAAAAAATCCGCCTCGCTAAATATCAGTCTGCAGGTATTGGTCTGTTCGTTTAACACATGAGCACGGGCGGCAATGGCGCCTTTAATTTTTTGCTGGTACCAACTCTTATCTATAGCAATACCTTCATCCCATTCCAATAAACGTAGTGCTACTCTTGATTGATCATTATAATATCCATAGGCGAGAAACTCTTTTTCTGCCGATCTCACCGTTACCACCTCGCCATTTTCTGGCTGCCCTTTAATTT
Organism: uncultured Pedobacter sp.; assembly: GCA_965650095.1. GTDB lineage: Bacteria > Bacteroidota > Bacteroidia > Sphingobacteriales > Sphingobacteriaceae > Pedobacter. Next base: position 4,888 of record CBFGNP010000279.1, read on the forward strand.
TATCTATTGCACCAGAGAAAATCCAGGGATGGCGCAGCACAGCGGCTTTTTCCTTACCTTTTTTAAGTATTACATCGATCATTCGGCAAAAGTACGGGAAAAATTTAGGATTCTCTTCGAAGAAGGGACATAGCTGCGCGATGCCCCTAGGTCTTGTCTGAGGGGCCAAATTTTTTGGAAGAGAATGACACTACATGGCTTGTTTTGGCAACAGATTATTATCTGATAAATTGTAATTTCGAATATGGAAGAAATAGCCTGGAATGATTTTGAAAAGGTTGAACTGCGTGCAGGAACAATTCTTGAAGTTTTCGATTATCCTGAAGCCAGAAAGCCTGCCTATAAGGTAAAGGTGGATTTTGGGGAATTCGGGATCAGGATGAGCAGTGCACAAATTACCGCGCTTTATACAAAAGAAGAATTGATTGGAAGGCAGGTGGTAGGTGTGCTGAACTTTCCCAAAAAACAGATTGGTAAATTTATGTCGGAGTTCCTGATCACAGGTTTCGCAGATGGGAACGGAGACATCGTGTTAACCACCTTAAATGGTAAAGTCCCCGATGGGAGTAAAATGATATAATGCTATCTTTGAAGCATGAGCTTTTATAATTTTTCAGAAGAAGTAGATTCGGCGGCAGAAGATGAACATTACATGCGTTTGGCCTTACAGGAAGCGCAGAAGGCCTATCAGGCAGAGGAGATCCCGATAGGCGCGATAGTCGTATGTAAAGGGCGGATAGTGGGCCGTGGCTATAATCTGACAGAGCAGTTAAATGATGTAACCGCCCATGCCGAGATGCAGGCATTTACAGCAGCGGCGCAGACCCTCGGGGGCAAGTACTTAAAGGACTGTACGCTTTATGTAACTATTGAGCCTTGTGTGATGTGTGCCGGAGCAAGTTATTGGACTCAGATAGGCAAGCTTGTATATGGCGCACCGGAACCAAAAAGAGGGTTTACCACGAAAAGCGGGCAGTTGCTACACCCCAAAACAATTTTAAAAAGTGGTGTTCTCGCGCAGGAATGCGGCGCGCTAATGAAAAAGTTTTTCGAAAATAAAAGAGGTTAAACTTGACAAAGTATTGAACAAAACTTAACCTCCTATTGTTATATTTGCTGTTAAAGTCCGCAAAGACAAATTGACGGATGCAATTGAATAATTATTTACACTTTAAATTATACCAGTATGGCTTTTGAACTACCTGCGTTACCATACGCAACAGATGCATTAGAACCGCATATCGATAAACAGACTATGGAAATCCACCATGGTAAACACCA
>CBFGNP010000280.1:0-6156 GCA_965650095.1 uncultured Pedobacter sp.
AGCAAAGATTATTTAGACCCTTTATGGGAAAACAGGCCCGGACTGCCTGCTGAAAAAGCATTTTTAATTGAAGATCAACATATTGGTCAGTCTGTAAAATCGAAACTGGAACAGGTAAGAGCGGTTTTGCAGCAGCAAGACGCAAGCCACCACCTGATCTCTTCCCTGGATGATCTGGCCTGGCTGTTCAATATCCGCGGCAAGGACGTAAGTTATAACCCTGTGGTTTTGAGTTTCGCCCTGATCAGCCTGGATGGAGCAACGCTATTTGTAGATACAAGTAAGCTCACAGCCGAAGAAAAAGGAACCCTATTGGAAAGTGGTGTAGAAATACAGCCGTATGAGGCCATCGAAGAGGCCCTGTTGAGCATTCCGCTTAACAGTTCGATCCTCATAGATCCAAAACGCAATTGCTTTGCTTTCTATAAACTGATTCCTGAATCGGTCACCATTATTAAAGACACTAACCCTACCACTAACTTAAAAGCTATTAAAAATGAGACGGAGCTTTCCAATACGCGTAAAGCAATGCTCAGGGACGGTGTAGCCATCACTCGTTTCCTGAAATGGCTTTCAGAAAACACAGGAAAAACAGCCATCACTGAACTGTCTGCTGCTGCTGAATTGCGCAGATTCAGGCAAGAACAAGAAGGTTTTGTGGGCGATAGTTTCAATACCATCAGTGCTTATAAAGCACATGGTGCACTGCCACATTACGGAGCATCTGAAGAAAGTAATGCTGATGTGAAGGAAGAAGGTTTATTTCTGGTAGATTCCGGGGGCCAGTATTTCTATGGCACAACAGACATCACACGTACCATTCCAATGGGCAACCATACAGAAGAAGAATGTATCGATTATACCCTGGTTTTAAAAGGCATGATAGATGGTTGTAAAGTGCGTTTTCCTAAGGGCACCTGTGGTTATCAGATCGATGCGATTACCAGGAAACCTTTGTGGGATTATGCCATTAATTATGGACACGGGACCGGTCATGGTGTTGGTTACTTTTTGAACGTTCATGAAGGACCGCAGGTTATTAATCCGACGGCCAATCCGGTAGCTATTGAACCGGGCATGATCACTTCCATAGAACCGGGAATTTATCGTCCGGGTAAACACGGCATCCGGATCGAAAATCTGGTCAATGCCATCACAGACATCAGCAACGATTTTAATGAATTCTATGCTTTTGAGTGCCTGACCATTGCCCCTATCAGCACTAAAATTGTTAAAAAAGAACTGCTGGAAAAAGCGCAGCTTGATTGGCTAAACAACTATAATCAGCTGGTATTCGAAAAATTAAGCCCCTTATTGACTGCTGAAGAAGCCGCATGGTTAAAAGAAGAAACGAAAACGATATAAATCAATACGTACCTAAAACTTAGATATAACCTTTAGGTATCCACATGCTCTTAGTGCACCTTGCCTGGTGAACATTACAAAAAAAGCGGGTATGCTGTGAAAAGGCATAGGAACTTTTGCATTCTTTTGATTTAAAAAGAATGCAAAAGATTCCAGCTTTGGAATAGCATACCCGCTTTTTTTAGAAGATATTAAAGCATTAAGCAGGACTAACAGATCTGTCCAGATGCACATATCCCCCATCCACATAGACCAGCTGTCCCGTAGTGTGGCTCGAAGCGTCAGACAATAAAAACACGGTCGCATTGGCAATCTCTTCGGCAGTCGTCATTCTCTGTCCAAGAGGGATCTTAGCCTTTATGGCCGCCAGCTTCTCTTCCGCATTTGGAATCGAGCTGATCCAGGTCTGGTATAATGGCGTATAACACTCTGCAACAATAACAGCATTCACCCTGATGCCATAAGGCAACAGCTCAACCGCCCATTCACGGGTTAGTGCATTTCTTGCACCATTTGATGCTGCGTAAGCGGAAGTCCCCCCCTGGCCCGTGTCCGCTACCTTTGAGCCGATGTTAACGATCGAACCATTTGAAGCCTTGAGTGCCGGCAGCGCGTGATGTGCCATCAGGTAATAATGAATCACATTTTTATGCAGGCTCTCGACAAACTTCTCGTAATTCCCGCTTTCCAGTCCCACGCCGTCATTTACTCCTGCATTATTTACAAGGCCATCAATCCTGCCAAATTTCTCCAGCACAAGATCAACGGCTTTCGCCACATCGGCAGGTTTGGTCAGCTCTGCAGCCACCTGGAATACCTGGCCACCCTTTGTAATGATATCATTGGCCAGCTTCAGGTTATCCTGTTCATTTCTTCCGATAATTACCGGAATAGCCCCTTCTTTTGCCAGTACCCTTACAATACCTTCTCCAATACCCTTCGCACCGCCGGTAACCATGACCACTTTATCTTTCAATTGCAAATCCATTGCTTGTTCGCTTTATAAATTATAAAATTTTGTTGCATTACCTCCCCAGAACATAGCCTGCTCATTTGCGGACAGCTTCGAGGTATATCCCTCCATTAAATCCAGTACCTCCTGATAGGAGGCTGCGAGGAGACAAACCGGCCAATCAGATCCATACATCAGTCTGTCTATTCCAAAGGCTTCAAACACGACATCCAGATAAGGATTAAAATCCTCAGGCTTCCATTTTTTATGATCCGCCTCAGTAACCATTCCCGACACTTTACAAAAGACATTTCCACATCTGGCAAGGGCTATGATATCCCTTTTCCACGCTTCGACCCCACCATTTTTGATGTCAGGCTTTGCAATGTGATCAAGCACAAAAGGCTGATCCGGGAATCGGGCAGCAAACTCCGCTGCGTATTTTAGCTGATCTGGAAAGATCAGAATGTCATAAGTGTAACCGAACTTTTTCAACTTACTGATGCCATTCAAAAATTCAGGTTTCAGCATCAACGCCCGATCAGACTCACCTTGCAGGATATGCCTGAAGCCCTTCAGTTTTCCGTAGGCAGACAACGCTGAAAGCTGATCCTCAATATCTTGCGCCCGAAGGTCGATCCAGCCCACAATACCTTTAACAAAGGTATGATCTTCCCCATTTTTGAGCTGAAAAAGATTCTCGGCGGCCGACTGGTCTGACTGGACCACAACACAGCCATCAAAATGATTTTGCTGAAGCTCCGGCAACAATTGTGATGGCATGAAATCAGCCCTCAGCACCGCCATATCCTCAGTGATCCAGCTGTCCCTTACCTCATCATAGATCCAGAAATGTTGATGTGCATCAATTTTTAACATACTTCCTTACCTGCTGTTTAGAAGTGCCCAGGCCGTCAATCCCAAGTTCAACAACATCCCCGTCTTTAAGGTATACGGGTGGGTTAAAGCCTAAACCAACACCAGCCGGTGTGCCTGTTGAGATCACGTCGCCTGGTAGTAATGTCATAAACTGGCTCACATAAGAAACCACAAAAGGCACGTTAAATATAAAATTAGAAGTATTGCCATCCTGCATTTTCTCGCCATTTACGGTAAGCCACAGACGAAGGTTATCCACATCTGCAATTTCGTTCTTTGTAGCCAGAAATGGGCCAAGCGGGGCGAAAGTATCACAGCCCTTTCCTTTATCCCAGGTTCCGTTTCTTTCGATCTGAAATTCACGTTCGGATACGTCGTTATGCAAAACATATCCCGCCACGTAATCCAGCGCATCCGCTTCCTCTACATAAGATGCTTTCTTGCCAATCACTACTGCAAGTTCTACTTCCCAATCTGTTTTAACGGAGTTCTTAGGAATCACGATATCGTCAAACGGGCCTACCATTGCTGTCGATGATTTCATAAAAATCACTGGTTCAGGCGGAATAGCCGCACCTGTTTCTCTGGCATGATCAGCATAGTTAAGTCCGATACAAACTATTTTTGAAGGACGGGCTACCGGAGATCCTAACCTTGTGCCGGCAGGGATAACGGTTAAATCACCTTCATTTGCCTTAACAAATTCTTCCAGTCTTTCTAAACCGTTCCCATTAAAAAACTGTTCATTATAATCCTCCCCAAAGGCTGAGGTATCATACCAGGTATCATTTAGTATTATCCCGGTTTTTTCCTGATCGGCATTGCCCCATCTGATTAGTTTCATCTCAATAAATTTTTGTTTCTATTTAATTTTCAATTCAATAACGGTATCAATGTCATCTATTGTCACACCATCTAAGTATATGGTAGTTTGATCTGTTCTTTGCCTGAATTTTAATTTATGGCCATCCTTCATTAATGCTGCCGTTACAACCTTCTGCTTTAACCCTGGTAAAACAATAGAAGCCCCGGCAATCTTGCCGATAATATGTGCATATAAAATATGATCTTTTGCAGTGACCACACCCCAATCCTGCACATCAATAACGTTTCCGCGTGTTCCATACACACTGGCGCCGTATTGTTTCATCCAGTCTCCGATCTTAGCCAGCGTATCTATATTTTCCGGTTGAATTATTCCATTTGGCATCGGGCCGACATTCAATAAAAAGTTGGCGTTCCTCCCGGCATCGTTTACCAGATAGTGGATCAATTGCTTGACCGATTTATATTTTCTATCCGTCATGTTAAAACCCCATGAATTGTTCATGGTCTCACAGGTTTCCAGCGGAAGCTGCGAAATGCTGGCACCGCCAAAACCCGAGGTATTCAGCCCAGGAAGATCCTTCTCGAACATCTGGAAATCTTCGCCTTCGATAGGGGATAAGTGGTGATTATTACCGATCAGGCATTGTGGCTGCAGTTTGTGTATCAGACTATAAATCTCATCGTAATGCCAGTCTACCTTTGCTTTTAAAGTTTTATCTTTATCGTCATCCAGCTGGTCCCAGTGTCCATCAAACCAGATCCCTCCTATCTCACCATAATTGCTCAGCAATTCTGTTAACTGCGCCTTCATAAAAGTGACATAATCGTTCCAGTTCCCTTTTTCCGTTCGCCCCGTTCCTTTTCCGGTCTTTCCTGTAGCATACTGGTAATCCGTGCGTGACCAGTCCAGCAATGAATAGTATAAAAACAACTTGATCCCTTCCTTATGGCATTCCTTTGCCAGCTCTGCCAGGATATCCTGTCCATAAGGTGTTTCGGTTATCTTCCAGTCCGACTGCCTGGTATCCCAGTTGCTGAAACCGTCATGATGCCGGGTAACGAAGGTAATGTACTTCATGCCGGCACTTTTGGCTGCATTCACCCATTTTTTTGCATCAAAGGCAGTGGGATTAAAGATTCCTTTTAACCGCTTGTAATCATCTACCTTTATATTCTTGTTGTTCATTACCCATTCGCCATCGCTAAGAACGCTAAAAGCTCCCCAATGGATGAAGAGTCCGAATTTCATGTCCTGAAAATCTTTCCTTGCGGCAAGGTTTTCCGGACCGGGTGTATAATGCTGTGCACTTAAACCAAATGCACTGCTAAACAAAATGGATAAAGCAAGGAAGAGCTGTTTCATATGGTACGAGGTTAGTTATTTAACTTTATAAAGCCGCCATCCAAAGGATAATCATTTCCGGTTACAAAGCCTGATTCATCGGCACATAAATAAAGTGCCAGTGACGCCACTTCTTCCGGTTTCCCCATACGGCCTATTGGCTGGCTCTTTGATAATTTTTCAAAGATTTCCGCTTCCTGTCCGGCATAATTTTTAGCAATAAAACCGTCTACAAAAGGGGTATGTACCCTGGCTGGAGAAATGCTGTTGCACCTAATCCCATCAGCCATATAATCTTTGGCTACTGACATGGTCATGGCAAAAATGGCACCTTTACTCATGGAGTAGGCAAAACGGTCTGACAGGCCAACTACAGCACCAATTGAGGCCATGTTTAGCACCACGCCCGAGCCTCTCCGCTTCATTGCCGGAATAGCTGCATAAAGGCAGTTGTAAGCCCCTTTAACATTTACATCGAAGACTTTGACGAAATCCGCTTCACTGGTATTATCTGCCCTTCCAATATGGGCGATACCTGCATTATTCACCAGAATATCAATGTCACCGATCTCCTTAAATACGCCAACAACGGCGGACTGGTTACTTACATCACATCCATACACACTGGCCATTCCGCCATCGGCCTGAATTTCATTTACGGTTTGCAAACCTGCATCCGCATTTAACTCGATAATGTGGACATGCGCACCCTGTCTGGCGAAAAGCACTGATATTGCTTTTCCAATTCCGCTGCCACCTCCTGTAATAATCGCTGATTTTCCTTTTAAAC
>CBFGNP010000281.1:0-6150 GCA_965650095.1 uncultured Pedobacter sp.
GACGTCGCTGGACTGACATCATAAGGATGGCAAAACGATATCCGGATGATATAGATTTTCTTGGAGAGATCATTGCAAAAAAATATCCGGTAAACATGCAAAGTGCAATAAAAGCGAGGTTGAGAAACCGTTCCAGCTGGTATTTTCCTGTCTATAACGGCAACATTAAGGCCGACTGAGCATCGCATTTTTATTTAGATCAACATTAAAATCATAACATATGAAAAAGAGAATATTTAGTCTTGGAATCCTACCGTTCGTCCTGCTTCTCAATTCCTGTGAGAAGGGAACGGAACTGCCGGTTTTATCCCAGCCCCAGGTGTTTAAATATGCAGCAAAAGATACTGTTAATTCAGGTGGAACCACTGTTGTGACAGGTCCGTTAAAGGATTATGAGCAGGGAAGCGACATCGTGTATCAATTAAAGATAAGCTCCGCTTTGCCACTTACAAAATTCACAATAAGTACAACTACCGATGTCTTTTCATTGTCTTCACATATTGTAAAAACTGAGCCGGAAAATGCTATAGATGATTCCGGGAATTTTGCACCCGGTATAAAAGATGTGGTGATCTATTATGCTTATCGAATTGACGATTCAATCCTGCCGTTAACAAATGTGACCGCAACATTTACATTTCAAAATGAAAGTAATTATGTGGGGCTGGTCAGTGATAATTTTATGGTGATCAAAAAAGGGAGTACTAATGGTAAATTGCTATTGGTTCAGGATCTTTCTTACCTGCGTACCGATCGGAATGGGATTGGTACACAGGAAACTTTTGCCATCATCGTAGGAAATAAAGCAGAGTTTAATGTGCGTGCCCAATATAAGCGGGGACCGTTTTATTCCCTGGAACAGAACAGGGATATTGGTGCAATAGCTGCGGAAGCAGTGATAAATGCAGATAAGTTTAATTTTGTAGGCTATCTTCCAAGAACCAGGGGAACGGATCCTGTATTAAATGCGGGCCAGTTTTATCTGGTTTCTCCAAGTGATACTGCTGTGCTCTGCAATGCTTTTGTGGGGGCAAGGCAAGGTGGATTGAGTCTTCTGGGTAACAGTGGAACAGGAGAAATTAAATTTGCAGGTTTAACGAAAGCCATCACTTATGCTACCAATACTACTGTAACGGCCACAAATTTCGTTAATGCAAATAAGGCAGAATATGCAGCAAAAGGATTTACCCTGACAAGTAATGCTGCAAATTTATATTGGACAACCGCAATTAAAGGTAAACAAGCCGATCAGGCAGTATTCACAAATTTGACAGGTACACTTCAGGTTTATCCTTATTATGTTGCCGGCGAGGGGGGTACGACTTATCGAAAAGCAATTGACATGCGGGCAGGTGTGCACGAAATGGTAAGTAAGCTTAAAGCTGAAAATAAAACTTTTAAAACAACCTATTTTAGAAGGTTGGACAATAGTACGGGAACCAATAAGATAACCGCTGCTGAATTTGACTTTTTAACTCATGATAATGAATTTGACAAGTTTCTGGCAGGTATTGCTGAAGGAAAGAATACTGTTGCAGGCCAAATGGGTTGGGACGAAGTTTACGGATTTGTATGCAGTGACGGTAACAGAGGTTTGATCAGGACGCTACCAAAATCATATTTATCCTCAACCGGTGTAGTCACAGCTAATCCAGCGATAAACGCAGGTGATCTTGCATTATATTGTACAATCAAGTATCAGGTTGTAAAATAATCGTTCACTTGTTGTCACATATAGAAAATAGTGTTTGCTATTTATAGTAACTTTTCGTGTCGATTGGATGCGAGGAAGAAGGGCATCGCCCATTGTGGATGATTATTGACCTGGCTAATAATAGTGGTAGATCAGGACATTACTTAGTGTACTTTCTGATCTACCCTCAAACTGGCAAATTGTGTTAATGTGATGGCTTTATCAATGCTATGCTTCCATCTTCGTTATGCTTTAACCGGGTCACTTTAATATTTCTTAAATGTGTTTTATTTGACAGCTCGGTATCATGATAATAAATATACCATTCGCCATTTTGCTCAATAATGGAGTGATGGGTAGTCCAACCCTGAACAGGCTCCATGAAAGTGCCCTGGTAAGTGAAAGGGCCATAGGGAGTGTCGCCGATTGCGTAGGCAAGAAAATGGGTATCTCCGGTTGAGTAGCTGAAATAATATTTGCCATTGTATTTGTGCATCCAGGCACCTTCAAAGAATCGTCTGTCGTGATCTTTTGTCAACAAAGGTTTTCCATCTTTGTCCAGAATTAAAACATCTTTTACCGGGCCGTCAAAACTCAACATATTGCCGTTCATTTTAGCGACCTTGGCTGAAAGTGCGGGTTCATTTTCTTTACCTGAATCAGTCTTGGATCCATTAGAATCGTATTTCCCGTCCTTCCAACGTTGTAACTGGCCTCCCCAGATCCCACCAAAATACATGTAACTGCTGCCCTCTGTATCGGTGAACACTGCCGGATCAATGCTGTAACTTCCTCCGATTGGTTTGGGTTCTGCCTTAAATGGTCCTGCTGGTTTTTTTGAAGTCGCTACCCCAATTCTGAATACATCCTGTTTATCCTTGACGGGAAAATAAAGATAATAGGTGCCATTTTTGAAGGCCGCATCCGGAGCCCAAAGCTGTCGGCCTGCCCAGGGAATGTCTTTTATGCTTAGCGCAATACCATGATCTGTGACTTTTCCGCTAACACTGTCCATGCTCAGGATGTGGTAGTCCCGCATATCGAAATGGTCGCCATTATCATTTTCGGGTGTTGCCGCCTCAACATCATGAGAGGGGTAAATGTATATTTTTCCTTCAAACAGATGTGCTGAGGGATCTGCGGTATAAATTTCAGATAACAGCGGCTGGGATAAGAATTTTGTTTTCTTCGTACGGTCCGTAATTTCTACTTTCGCCGCTTTTCCATTTTGCTGACAGGCACTTGCAGCCAGCATAACCAGGGTGATTCCCAGAATGGAATGCTGTTTAAATTTGTCCATAATGCTAATTTAAAGTTGGGTTATTGGTGTGTATTCAAATGATTTAAACAATGTTTATTGACGCATCTTAACCGGCGCCGGGTACATTAAAGCGTGCAGATCATGCACTGGCCGCTCAATTTCATAAGGAATTGGGAGTTGACTAAACTGTTGGAAATAAAGCAGGCAGGCATCTTTCCAGACCTGCGCGTCCAGGCATTGCCGCCTTAACTTACTTTGTATCTCCAAAAAAAGTTGATGGTCTACATAGGGTTGGGCCTGATCCCATATTTTTTGAAGTTCCCGGACCTGGCTTACACCTTTATCATAACGGTAACATAGCTCATCCCATAATATTCTCCCGTTTTTCATTTTGTAATCCCAGGGAAGGTGATGAAACCACAGCAAAAAGAATTCGGGACAAGTTTCGATATTGTTGAGCTGTGATGCCAGCGGTTCATGGTATTGGCTTACGGCATTACTCCCCGTACTTGCTGATCGATCAAAACCAATTCCTTTTGAATCTGCTTTATGATAGTATACGGAAGTCCAGTCTGCTCTGAGATTCTTATTTTCGAACCAAGGGGCAGGCCCGTAATGATGTCCTTCAGCAAAAATATGATGTAGGCCCAGCGGCATCATATAGTTGACGGCTGCTTCACGGCTGTTCATCATCATCGTTTTGACTGGACCAATAAAAGCCGGGTTATTCTGTTTAAAAGTTAGTGTCAACCATTCTTCTGCGATATCTTTACTTGACATTTTGTTGTTCCAGGCCAAACGGCCAAATGCATACCAGTTTGCTTGTGCAAATTGGTGGCCGCACCAGTTTGGATCCAATCCAATATTTGCAACCCCCGCTATCGCGGTATATTTTCGATACTGAAGATTTCCATCCGTATATCTGGCCACTGTGCTTCCTGCGCCTAACTGATAAGTGTCACTTTTAAGGCATTCTTCCCACATGGGAGATAGGTAGACCAAATGTGTGGAATGCCCTAAGTACTCCTGGGTGATTTGAAGCTCAGGCATTACAGCCGTTTTTTTCATCCCACCGAAAAGAGGACTGAAAGGCTCCCGGGGTTGGAAATCCAACGGACCATTTTTTACCTGAATAATTACATTTTCACGAAAATGCCCGTCAAGAGGCAGAAACTCGGAATAAGCCTGCATTACCCGGTCCTTATCCGAAGGACTGTAAACAAAAGCCCTCCACATCACAATTCCGTGGTGTTTTTTAAGTGCGTCTGCCATCATATTTGCCCCCTCAGCGTGAGTACGCCCGAAGTCCTGTGGACCAGGTTGTCCTTCGCTGTTTGCTTTGACCAAAAAACCACCAAAATCAGGGATCAGTTTATAGATTTCCTTTGCCTTATCATTCCACCATTTTTTAACTTCGAGATCTAAGGGGTCGGCAGTTTTGAGTCCTCCAATTTTTACCGGAGAGGAAAAATTAACTGACAGATATGTTTTTACCCCGTATGGGCGTAAAATATCTGCAATAACTTTTACCTTTTTCAGATAATTCACGGTTAAGATTAAAGGGGAAGCATTTACATTGTTTAGCACACTGCCATTAATACCTATAGAAGCATTTGCTCTCGCATACTCCTGCCAAAGCATCTTATCTTTCTCTGTAATGGTCAGGGAATCTTTTTCATTTCTCCAGAATATGGAATTGCCAGCATAACCTCGCTCCACAGATCCATCAACATTATCCCAATGATTAAGAATCCGATGCATATAGGATGGATTCGATAAAACATAGCCCGGAGCTCGACCGCTCAACTGTTGTCGCAATAATTCATAAACCCCGTAGAGAATTCCGAGTTCAGAATTGGACTTTATCGCATTCTTTTCTATGATAAAGCCGTCACTTTTGATAGACTTTATGGGGGTCACCCTGAGCGTAATGCTGGCATTCGGAATGCCATTCCATCCACCTCTTAGTTCTTTAATTGCAATGTCAAGTACTGCAGATTTTTTAGTGCAAATGACCGATACCGGAACTGTAGATGGCTTGCTTAGCCAAAGTTGATGGCCATCGTCGGCTTTAGCCGGTAAGCATAGAATTTTAATGAGTAATACCTTGACCAGAATTGTTTTTATGGATTTCATTACCTGGATGCTTTAATTCGAATTACTCAATTTAAATGATGGATATACGGTTTCTTAAGGTGTTCCCATTGGTTCTGTTGGTTTCGTCTGGCTGATTTCCACCAATACTGAATTCAAGGTTGCCTTTGAATTGCTTTGCAGTTCCATTGGGATCAATAAATGACAGATCCTTAGGGGATAGGATGAAATTCACTGTTTTGCTTTCTCCCGCTTTAAGAGGAACGCGCTGAAATCCCTTCAAAGATTTTAGTGGTGCCTTTATTGATTTATTATGATTAAGTATGTAAAGCTGAGCAACGTCTTCGCCATCCATCTTACCTGTGTTGGTAATTCTGACACTTATAGCAAGCGACTTTCCCTTTGAAATGTTTTTTGGTAAAGTCATTTGATCGTATTGGAATGACGTATAACTTAACCCGTATCCAAAGCCGTACAGAGGTTTGCCCTTGAAATATCTGTAAGTACGATTTTCCATGTTATAATCGTTGAAGGCATCAAGGTCCTGATCGCCTTTATAAAACGTTACAGGTAACCGGCCGGCAGGATTATAATCTCCAAAAAGGATATCCGCCGCCGCCGTACCTGCGGCCTGTCCTCCATACCAGGAATTAAGCACTGCAGGAATGTGTTCGGATTCCCATGGTATAGCAATCGCGCTACCTGTCATCATAATAAAAACCACCGGTTTACCGGATGATTTCAACGCTTTCATTAAAGCTGTTTGTACTCCTGGCAGCAAAATTGAAGTGCGGTCCCCACCATTGAAACCAGGATAGTCTACTTTCATTTCCTCGCCCTCTAGTTGAGGAGATATTCCACCAGCAAATATGAAAATATCAGCATCCTGATGGCGATGAATGAGCTGGTCAAAATCTGTTCGCTTGAAACTGCCTGCACTGAGCTTTATATTACCTTTTCCATCTCCCTGCCAGTATTCCACGATAAAGTTATAGGTGGAATCTTTTATCGTTTTTAATTTGTAGGTTTTTGCGCCCCATCTGTTCTTTGACCAGGCGTTAATTACGGTCTCGCCGTTTAGAATAAGTCGGTATCCGTCGTC
>CBFGNP010000282.1:0-6141 GCA_965650095.1 uncultured Pedobacter sp.
ATCCGGCCACCAGCCCTGGTCCAGCGGACCATATTGAAATACAAACTCATTGTTCAGCAACATCCGCTGTATGCCATTCCGATCGGGCCCCATTGATGATTTACGCATAGCAAAATAGCTTAGCGCTTCGTCAATTACTTTCCTGTTACGGATCAGTTCGATTTTTAAATCATATAAGAAAGGAGCTTTGGCCGACCATAATTTTGGGTTTTTTATCGCCAAAGAAATTTGGTCTCCAGCATCTCTCTCTTCTTCCGCAACTTTACTTTTGCCATCAAATGCAGTCAGGCGAATCTTGTCGCCCGGCTGTAGCGATTCAGCATTTACAACTACTGAAAGTGTTTTTGCGTCGATGTCTGGTGTTTGTGTGGTGGAGACGATATATGTTTTCGGAACACTTTCCAGCCAAACCGTTTGCCAGATGCCAGTAACCGGTGTATACCAGATTCCTTCGGGTTTCCTCACCTGTTTGCCTCTTGGCTGAGGGCCCTGGTCGGTAGGATCCCAGACACGTACTTTTATCTCCTGTGCTGCTCCTTTTTTAAGAAGATGGGTAATATTAAAGGTAAAAGAATCAAAACCACCTTCATGTTTGCCCGCGCTTTTGCCATTCACAAAAACTTCTGCCTGCCAGTCTACCGCGCCAAAATGTAACAGAACATCTTTAGCCCGCATGGCCGCTGGAACGGTGATCATATGCTTATACCATAATACACTGTCTTTACCAACGGTTTTGCCGACACCAGAAAGGGCAGATTCAATAGCAAAAGGCACAAGGATACCACCCTGATAACTGGCAGGTTCTTTTTGATCTTTAGCGGTAATGGCGTAACTCCATAAACCATTTATATTTTTCCAGTTGTTTGTACGTACAAGTTGCGGACGGGGATATTCTGGCAATGGGGCTTTAGGGTCTACTTTTTCCGCCCAGGACGTTGCAATTCGATCCTTAATCGGCGCCCATTTCATTTGCTGCGCATTTGACGATGAGTAGCTCAATAGAAAAAGCAATACGCCCGATAGAAGTTTGTGCATAAGATCTAAATTTGGTTAGGGCTGCAGCACAATGTAAAAATCTCGTGCCAGCAACATTCAAATATTAGAATTTTAAAGCAAGTTGCTTTACAATTTTGTATCATAATTTCTTCAATTTGTCTCTATTTTCCTACCCAGGAAGCTGAAATGATGCAAAGTACCTGCAGTGGCCTACCGCTTTCATTTCGGCTGCTGAGTTATATGGTGCTGTCTGACCAGATGAATTGACCCGGATTTTAATATATTTGTTTAGGACTTCTTATCCATCATCACTATGGAGTTTAATTTAAAAGGCAAATGGAAAAAGATGTAAACTTAGGATCGGGTACAGACCACAAAGCGGCGAAACCTGTTATTCTGCTTGTGGACGACAACGAAGAGATCCTGGATTTTATTTCAGATGACCTGAGCGAAAAATTTAAGGTCCTGGTTGCGGAGAATGGCCTGGAAGGCTTAGCAATCCTTGAACGTGAGCTTGTTCATCTCGTCATCAGTGATGTGATGATGCCGGAGATGGACGGCTTTGAATTCTGTAAAAGAATAAAGTCAAGCATTGAATTCAGTCACATTCCGGTGATCCTGCTGACCGCGAAAAACACCCTTCAGTCTAAAATTGAAGGCCTGGAATTGGGTGCTGATGTCTACATTGATAAACCCTTTTCTCCTGAATTCCTGCAGGTACAGGCCTCCAGCCTGATCGCCAACAGAAACAAGATCAAAGCCTATTTCTCCAGTTCGCCCCTGCTACACCTGAAAAGCATTGCACCCACTAAAGCAGATGAACAGTTACTGGAGCAAATACAATCTATCATTGATCAAAACATCAGCAATCCTGATCTGGACGTAGAGCAGCTGGCGGATCAGATGCATATGAGCAGGCCGACTTTATACCGGAAAATTAAATCTATTTCTAATCTCAGTCCCAATGAACTGATCAACCTTTCACGTCTGAAAAAAGCGGCTCAATTGCTGGATAACAGAATATATAAAATATACGAAATCTCTGAAATGGTTGGCTACAGCTCACAAACACAATTTGGAAGAGTGTTCGCTAAGCAATTTGGCATGTCGCCAACTGAATATGTGAGTAATCATGGCAAAGAAGCAGGTCCAAGCTTTGCTATGTGACGGTTACACTTTCCAGGTCCTGTGTTGGCGGGCCTGTCAATACTTTCCCTGTTACATCAAACCTTCCACCATGACAAGGGCAATCCCAGCTCTGTTCCGCATCATTGAAATGAACAATGCATCCAGCGTGGGTGCAAACGGGCCTTAGGGCCGTTATGGCACCTGAATCGTCCTTATATATAGCAACCTGTTCACCATCAAATACAGTGATCATGCCTTGTCGGGGTTTAAGTTCCTGAAGCGAGGGCAAGTCTTCGGATGAAAAACGGTCTGCAACAAACCGCCAGGCAACATCTGCATTTTCCTTCACAAATTCCGTGAACCCCGCAATAGGTTTTAGCCTCGATGGGGCGAACAAGGCGGCATAATCGCTTTCTTTTCCTAGAACCAGGTCCGATATGATCTTTGCCGATAAAGTACCGAATATCATGCCGTTCCCATTAAATCCAGTCGCTACATAAATATTTTCTGAGGCACCAGGCATCTTTCCTATATAAGGTAGTCCGTCTACCGGAACATAGTACTGTGCAGACCATTCGTAATCCACCGAGGCAATATTGAAATAGCTTTCCGCATAGTTTCTCAGGTTTTCGAAAGCGCGGACGGAATCTCCATGGCCTGTTTTGTGGTCCTCCCCTCCCACGATCAGGTAGCGTTCCCCGTCAATGATATGCGTCCTGAGATAATGGTAAGGTTCCTGCATATCATAAGTCAATCCTTCGGGATAGCTGTCATCTTTTAATTTAATTCCAAGCACATAACTTCTATAAGGTGCACATCTGAAGCTCAAGAGATTAATCCCCGGTGGGATGTGCGTGGCATAAACCAGGTGTCGTGCCTGAAAGACACCCTGTTCCGCCTCAGCAGAATGAACCCCATCACTAAAATTGGTTTTTTTTATCCGGGTTCCCTCAATAATATCTCCTCCCAGCAGTCTGAACGCTTTTACAAGTGCATGAATATATTTTAATGGATGAAATTGCGCCTGATGCTCAAAGGAAATGGCTTGCTCAAAAGAAATAGGAACCCCATTTTTTTCCGCCCTGTTTACTGCTACGCCGGCGTTTACAGCCGACTCAAAGATTTTCTCCAGCTCCCTGCTTTCTTTTACATCTTGCGAAAAGAGCCATCCCGCTTTGTATTCAAAGTCGCAGGCAATATCAAGGCTTTGTACAAAGCCCTCAATGATCGCTATTGCCTCCTTCCCTGCCCGGGCAACCTGCTGTGCAGCATCAGAGCCAAAATCCTTTTCAATTTCGGGGTAGGTAGCATCGAAAAAAGTATTTAAATGGGCAGTTGTCCCCCCGGTTGTACCAAAGCCCACATTTCCGGCCTCGACGATCAGGCAGCGCTGTCCCGCCCGTTGCAGCATTAATGCGGTGGTCAGCCCGGTTATCCCTGCGCCTACGATAAGGGTATCATATACCTGATGATCGGGATCTGAACCCCTTGATTCCGGGCTTTCCCTTTCCTGGTTTTTTTGCCAGATGCTTTCGCTTAAAGTGTCTCTCTTCTTTGAATCACGTACATTCAGGTTTTCCATTTTTTCTGCTTTGGTTAGGTATATAACACCAGAACCAAGCAGTAGTTTTTAGAAAAACCTAGCTCAATTTCCAATCCGGCCTTTCGAAGTGACACGTATACCCATACGGATGTTTTTGCAAATAATTCTGATGTTCCTCTTCGGCATTCCAAAAATCGCTCACCGGAACAACTTCTGTTACAACCGGCCCTGGCCATTTACCGGAGGCTTCGAGCTCCGCAATGAGGGCGCGGGCAGTTTCGCGCTGTGTTTCGTCCATAAAAAAAATAGCCGAACGGTAAGAGGCACCAATGTCATTCCCCTGCCTGTTTCGGGTTGTTGGGTCGTGAATCTGAAAAAAATATTCAAGAAGTGTGCGATAGGATAATTTTGCCGGATCAAATGTGATTTCAATGGCTTCCGCATGGTTTCCGTGATTGCGGTATGTAGCGTTCGGAACATCTCCGCCGGTGTATCCAACTACGGTGGAGATGACTCCCGGATAATGGCGGATCAGTTCTTCTACACCCCAAAAGCAACCGCCAGCAAGAATGGCTTTTTCAGTATTCATAAATCTCCCTTAAGTTATATAAATGTACAAATAAAATCAATTCATTACCGGGTCGCTCTGGATCTCCAGCTTCGCAAATTTGACCACGTCAATACCCGGAACTCCGAAATCCGCAGTCACCTTACCCAGAATGAGGTAACAACCCGCACCGCGGAAAGGATACACCGGTGTGTGATCCGCGAAATGAACGGTATCAAAAAAATCCCCCTCGGCATCCAGAAATGTTCCGAACCACATTTTTCTGTTATTCCTGGTACGTACTGTCTTTTCACACACGTACAAACCCACCATCTTTACCGTCTGGCCTACCTTGCTCATCAGCTCCCTGGCCCCGACATCTCCGCGATAATTCGTCTTAAGCAGCTCAAACATCGAAAGGCTTAGCGGGAAACCCAGCAGTTCCAATTCATGATAAGCGTCCTCCAGCCTGGTGTTCACCAGATCCGGCAATACATAATGTTTAGCCGGCGTATGGAACAACTCTGCACTGCCGGAAGGTTTTTCTTTCTGTCGCAGCAGGGTATGTACCTCCCACAACAAAGCCTTCTTACGCTTACCGGTAAACCGCAAAGCGCCACAGCGAACTAAAATCACGACCTGCCTCAGGCTGACCTGCGTCCGCCCGAGGAAATCCTCAAGATCCACATATTGGCCATGCCGTTCCCGTTCCTGAGGGATCAGATCGATATATTTCGATTCCAGTCCCTGCAGCCCAGTAAAACCCAGATAGACGTCCTTACCCTTAACAGATACTACAGCATGGCTATGGTTTACACAGGGTAAATGCAAGGTTGCTCCTGCCCGCTTCAGCTCATGCACATATAGCCAACGTGTATAAAAACCGCCGTAATTGTTGAGCACGCCTACCATAAATTCTATGGGGTAATACGTTTTCAAATAAAGACTCTGGTAACTCTCTACTGCAAAACTGGCCGAATGTGCCTTGGAAAAACTATACCCTGCGAAACTTGACACCTGACGCCATACCTCCCTTGTGACCGCTTCAGGTCTGCCAAGGGCCTTTGAACCTTCGTGAAATTTCTCCACTAAACGGTCAAACTCTATCCTCGAGCGGTACTTCCCGCTCATCCCTCTACGCAGAATGTCGGCATCAGTACCATCCATACCGCCATAGTGGATACAGACCTTGATCACATCCTCCTGATAAACCATCACCCCGAATGTGTCTTTCAGCTGTTCCTGCATCACCGGATGCAGATAATGTACTTCAGCGGGTTTATGGAAATTCTGAACATAGGTCTTCATCATCCCCGATTGTGCGACGCCGGGGCGGATGATGGAGCTTGCGGCAATCAGGGTCAGGTAATTGTCGCAGGCCAGCTTGGTCAGCAGTTGCCGCATGGCGGGTGATTCGATGTAGAAGCAGCCTATCGTATTCCCTGTTTTCAGCCGGTTGTTCACATTTGGGTCTTTCATAAAGGTTTTGACCTGATGAATGTCGATGGTTGCCTGCTGGTTCTGTTCCACCAGTTTGACCGCCTCCCTGATGTGGCCAATCCCGCGCTGTGAGAGCATGTCGTACTTGTCGTAACCGATATCTTCGGCCTCATACATATCCCATTGCACGGTCGGCATCCCTTTAGGTGGCAGGTCCAATGCCGTATAATAGGTGATCGGCTCTTCTGAGATCAGCACACCACCTGCATGAATGCTCCTCTGGCTAGGCATCTTACTCATCCGCTCATATATGGCCATGATCCGATTAAAAGTATCATTGTTGCGGTTAGCTGCCGCGCGGCTGGGATCCGTAAAGCCATCAATTTCAGCCTTCGGCAGTCCCATTACTTTACCAATCTCGCGAATCACAGAGCGGTCATTAAAGGTCGACATGGTCCCCAGCAAAGCGGTATATTCCCTGCCATAC
>CBFGNP010000283.1:0-6136 GCA_965650095.1 uncultured Pedobacter sp.
CTAAAAACTGTGGGGCAACACGTCCAACACCAGCACGATCTCGGATTACGTTGATCGCATCTACGGCAGTTTTGCTAAATCCCTCTGCAGTTGCACTTGGGGAGTCGTACCCTGTTGCAACCGATTCTGCGTACATCAGATAGACGTCGGCCAAACGCATATATGAAACCTTAATATTCAGGTTCTGTCCATAATTCCAGCCCTGATCAAAGTTATTGGCAGTTCTGGGCACAAATTTGAACATCATATACCCTGTACGGCTACCAGAACGTTCATCTCTATAACTTCCGTTGGTGAACAGATTTGCATATCGGTGTGGCTCCATGTTCGCGGCTAAAGTTCCCTGTACCACTTTAACTCCATCATATATAATATCATTATAAAACCTTGGATCGCGATCGCGCCAAGGAAATTGCGGATCATATCCTGAGCCACTAGGATCAGCCTGGGCAGAATTCGAAATGGGCAAACCATTTTTCATCCCATAATAATTAACGTAATTTGCGGTAGGCGCAAATACCAGTGCATCGGCACCTACAATTGCGGGTGTATATTGTTTTGCAGTACCATAGGTTGAACCATGTGCTCCCCAGTACGGCCCTCTAAATATGGCTTCAGTACCTCCCGGGATCAAGAAATTTTGACCGGTTGTGTAAAAATTGGTGCTGTATTGTGCAAAAGGCAATAACTTATAAGAAGTAGCCCCACTTTCTGTCAGTTTCAATAGCTCGGCAAATGCAGCAGCCGCTTTTTTACTCAGCTCTACATTGTAGGTTTTGCTTCCGGTAGATTCTAAGTTCATTAACGGACTAGCGGCCCACAGGTAGTTTTTACCTAAATAACCTAGCGCCATGATTTTATTGATGCGCAACTGATTTTTACCCAGGGTTTGGATCCCGGCTGTTGTATTGTCCCAATTGATTGGCAAAAGATCAGCGGCGGCTCTTAAATCTAGTGCTGCCTTTGCTGCGCATTCCTGATACTTAAGCCTTGGTAATCTCAATTCTTCATCGGCTGGCAATACCTTATCAATGTATGGTAGCCCCCCAAAATATTGCATGAGCTGGAAATGGAACCAACCTCTAAAAAATAATAGTTGACCTCTGATCAGGTTACGTTCTTCTTCAGTCGCGTTTACCATTAGGTTTAGGTTATCGAGGCCTAAATTCGCTTTACGAATGCCATACCAAGCCAGTGGATAGAGGCCCTTAGTAAAACGATCGTTATTTGTATTCGCGTTGGCATTGTCTAAAAATCCAGCTCCCCATCCATCAAACTCTCTCTGCCAGCCCCAAAAATCGCCATTATCTATTTTGTTAACCAAATGGAAGTTTTGAACTGTAGACTGGATTTCGTCTTCACCCCAGTTGAAACTGTTAGTCCAATACCTGTTGGTAAAATCTGGAATACAATTATATAGCTCCTCGGTAAAGCCCTGAAAACTACGAAAGTCTTTGAAAGCAGATTCTGCCGACACAGTTGCTTCAGGATCTCTGTCTAAATATTTTTTACAAGATACCATGCCGGTTCCCGCCCAAATCATTCCTATTAATAATAGGCGTGTTATATATTTTTTCATAATGATCATGTTTAGAAGATGAAATTAGCGCCTAGATTATACCGCTTTACAGTAGGATAAGCACCCTGTGAGGCCCATCCTTGTCCGCCAGCGCTTTGATAATTTGCTTCACGGTCATCCGGCATCTTAGTCCACACGTATAAATTGTTTCCATTTAGGAATATACGTATACTTGAGATTCCTGCTTTTTTAACCCAATCTTGCCTAAAAGTGTAAGCAATCTCCGCATTTTTTAAGCGCAGGTAAGATGCATCATAGAAGTACCTGTCTCCTGTGTAAAAACCCGCTGGCGTTGTTTCCCAACGAGGCATCGGACCATCAGGGTTTGTATTGTCTTTTGACCAATAACTTCCTTCATCATAGGCAACTGTATTCTTTCCTGAAAAAGATCCGAGCACTACCTGGCGGGTAACATTGTTCACACCGTAAAACTGAGCAAATGCACTAAATCCTTTCCATTCAAAACCTATAGTTGCATTGTAGGTGTTTTCAGGAGCACCAGAATAACCATAAGGAATATTATCATTCGCATCAATTATCCCATCAGCATTGTAATCTACCAGATGATAGTTTCCTGGGATTTTCAATTGGTCGTTGGCATTGTGCATGGTACTTCCATAAAGCTGATCCCAAGTATTGTAATAACCAGCGCTCACATAAGAATAAGCCTGTCCAATCTGTTTATCAAGAGGCTTAGCATATAACGGCAACAATCCGGCAACATCAGCATAGATAACTTTGTTCTTGGCATGAGTATAATTGATATTGGCCCACGCAGTAAAATTGCTGGTGATTTTTTTGTTAAACCGGATATCAATTTCATAACCTCTGGACTGCACTTTCCCAACGTTAAACGTAGGTGGTGTGGCACCATAGTAACTTGGAACAGCACGAGTGTTGGTAAGGATATCGCTCCTATTGTCCTGGAAGAAATCTACACTTCCAGAGATCATGTTTCCAAAAAATCCAAAATCAAGCGCAATATTCTTCTTTACAACCTTTTCCCAACGTACGTTTGGATTACCTACCGAAGTTTCCCTATACCAGTTGTAAGGACTATTCTCTGCAGCTTCACCAGTAATACCCAGTGGCGTAGTGCCTCCAAATGCCCAGTTCGTTAAGAAGGCAAACCTAGGAGAACCACCATCATCACCAATTTCGCCATACGATCCGCGTAATTTCAATGAATTGATGAATTTGATCGGTTTCATGAATTTTTCTTCAGAGATCATCCATCCAAGTCCTCCTGAAGAAAAGAAATCAAAACGATAGGCTGGTGCAAATCGCTCAGAACCATTGTAAGCTCCGTTATATTCGAAACTGTACTTCCCTGCATAATTATATGTAGTACGGAAAACCCAGTCTTCACGATAAGAAGGAATGATACTTCCAGTAGCTGTGTTATCTCTGCTCCAAAGCCCCATAGCCGTTAAATTATGCTTTTGAGCAATGGTTTTGGCATAATTGATCTGCATTTGAGAAAACATTCTGCGGTAGGTTGCACCATCGTTAACGTCACCTGCCCGGCTTGCCCATCTTACACTTTCCCTCCATTCCAGCTCTGTTGCAGCATCCTTGGTTTGCGAATAACTTACTATTCCTGTTTCAGGGTCGATATATTTACTTAGTGTTCCGTTATTCCGGTCATCAATTCCACGACCAGCTTCGATAAATGTATTATCGATAGAAAGTGTTCCTTTTAAGCTTAATCCTTTAACAAGAGAATTTAAGCTTTGATCTAAGGTAAAGTCTGTGGTGATGCGGGAAGTTGTGGTCGTTTGAAGACCACTGGTAGACAAAATCCTAACAGAGTTTAAACTCTGCTGTTCATTGGGCTTGTAGTACCCCCATGTGCCATCCGAATAAACAGGAAGATAGAGATTTGGTGCTGCCGAATAAGCAGCTGTCCAGGTGTTGTAAGGGTTAACATCAATCCATGGGCGCTCTGATGTACCTCTTGAGCCTGAGATATTTGTTCTGAATACCGTTGATGGTGTTAATTGAAAATCAAGATTACTTCTTACGTTCAATCTTTTGAAACTGTAGCCACCGCTATAACCGCGATCGTTACCAAACCGTCTGAACAAATCTCCTTCATCAAGGTAATCTACAGAAGAAAAATACTTCACAAACGATGTTCCACCACTTACGTTAAGATTGGCATTGTAAGACATTGCATTGTCTCTAAACAAGGTATTTACCCAGTCTACGTTTGGATAACGCTCAGCTTCTTCGAGATTGGCTGGCGAGCGGTATTTTTGCATCACAGCTTCAGGAAGATATGAACTCCATGCGCCCGGAGCGAGTGCTAATTCGTATTCGATTGTTCGGTTACGCACTTGGAACATATCATACGAATCGAGCTTACCAGGCAATTTAGATGCAGATTTAACAACTGTATTCGCAGCTGCTCTGATTTCTGCCTTCCCTTCACGCCCCCTTTTGGTGGTAATCAAGATTACGCCGTTTGCTCCTTTTACCCCAAATACCGCAGTGGCTGAAGCATCTTTAAGTACAGATACTGAGGCCACAGAGCTGATATCGATGTTATTTATCGATCGTTCAACTCCATCTACTAAAATAAGCGGACTGGCATTGTTCCAGGTACTGCGGCCCCGAATAAGAATCTGAGGATCTTCATCCCCTGGCATTCCAGTGCTGGCGGTAGTGATTACCCCTGGCAAATTTCCAGTTAATGCTGCACCTAAACTAGATACACCACCTGTTCGTTCCAGTACTTCACTTGTGGTTTGTGTAATTGCGCCAACAACACTCTGTTTCTTTTGAACGCCATACCCTACAATTACTACATCGCCCAATTGATCTGAGTTGGATTTCATGGTTATGTTTACCGTATTTTTGCCGGCAATACTCACATCCTGAGTCTTCATTCCTATATATGCAATGGTAAGCGTCTGCCGATCAGCAGGCACCTCTATAGCAAATTCTCCATTTGTGCCAGTTTGCACTTTAGAATTAGTACCTTTTACAGTAATAGTAACTCCTATTAATAGCTGCTTTTGTTCATCAACTACCGTCCCGGTTATTTTTCGCCTTTGTTGTGCGGCAGCGGTATCAATCAACAGCGCGGAGATAATCAGTGTTAAATACATCACGAGTAATAACTGCTTTACTCCCCGATATCTGGAGCGCGCATCATTACCCATATTGGTTATTTTTTCCATTATTTAAAATCATTTAAAGAGAAATAGATTTGGATAATTGTATGCCAGTCCTAGTTAATTAGGATCACCAAAACAGATTTTTCAATTGTTTTAGTTAGCGTAGAGCGGAGTAACCCCTCTTTGAAGTAGTAGTAGTTTTTAGTCATAAAATTTGGTTTATTTTGGTTAGGATTAATATTCGATACTATTGAACGAATTCAATCTGTATCGGTGTGAGATCGATTTGGATTTAACCAGGTGCTTTCATGAGCGTTTGTTCAGTTTGGTTCATATTTATTTGGTTAGCCCCTTACTATAAAAACCAATTCTAGCTTTCCTGATAATTGAACAATCTGCCTTTGGCATCACACTGAGATTTAAGATCAGCGTTAAGCGCTCGTAGTATAAGTTTGGTCGTACTTACTTCAGCATCATGTTCGAACGGAAAGGTAATAGTTTTACCTGTATTGAGTATTCGAAGCTAAGACAACTACAATTTTAAGGATAGCACAATTGTTTAAATTTATACCCAGTTTGTTTAAGTGGTGTAGAAAGTGCCTTTATGCACCAAAAAAGCATTAAAGTGATAACATCCATTTTATTTTAAACACAATTGTCTTATCCATATTAGCGTATAGGTAGGGTATAAATCTAATGTGTATCGTATTTTAGCTATTATGCGTCACGCTGTTTTCCATTTAGCGAAGCTATATTTACATTATATAGTGGACAAAAATGTGATTTAACCTGCTCAAAAGTTTCTTTAGCTATCTTCTATCTAAAGAAATAATCTTAAATAAAATCATCACAAGAGAAAAAGCAACTATGGACTTCTCTCCAATATTAATTGCCTTTGTAACGATAGCGAATATTCCAGTAAACAAAAAAACGGCACAACAATTACTAAACCAGATAATGGTTAAAATATATTTTATGGCGCCAGACTATACCTGCCCCATTATTTATTATCTGTATATTGAACCGCTAATAATTTTTTAATACCGGGATAACAAAAGCCATGGTTATCCCTCAAAATAAAAACAAACAGATGAAATATAAAATATACTTTCTTGCGGCATTTTTGGTAATGGCATCTGCTAAAACAAGGGCACAAACTTATCTTTCTTCATCAGCTGAACTGATCAAAAGGGTTCTACCCAAACAGCATCAGTTTTTTTTAATCCAAAGCATCGTTTCTGAAAACGGCATGGATGTCTTTGAAATTGAAAGCAAAAAAAACACCATCATTTTAAGGGGGAACAGCGGTGTAGCTATTGCTTCGGCTTTTTATTATTATTTAACAGAATATGCCCATTGCCAGATTACCTGGAACGGCGTGAACCTTAAATTGCCCAAGAACCTACCGATTGTTAAAAATAAGGTAAGGAAATCT
>CBFGNP010000284.1:0-6121 GCA_965650095.1 uncultured Pedobacter sp.
AATAACAATGAATCAGTACGAAACTGTTATCGTTCTAACCCCGTTGTTGTCAGAAGAAGTTGCGAAAGAGGCAATTGCCAAATTCAGCAAGATCATCGCTGACAGCGGAGCCGAAATTGTTCAAGAGGACAATTGGGGTTTGAGAAAATTAGCGTATCCGATTGAGAAAAAAGCAAGCGGATTCTTTCATCTTACAGAGTACAAATCTTCAGGTGAATTAATTAGTAAACTGGAATTAGAGCTTAAGCGTGATGAGCGTGTGCTACGTTTCCTTACCATTAGATTAGACCGTCATGCGGTTGCTTATAATGAGAAGAAACGCAGTGGAGCTTTTAACAAAAAACCTAAGAAAGAGGAGGTTGCAGGATAATGGCTAAAGATCAAATACAATATGTTACTGCTCCAAAAGTGGACGATAACAGAAAAAAATATTGCCGTTTCAGAAAAAATGGTATTAAATATATTGATTATAAAGACGCAAACTTCTTGTTGAAATTCATCAATGATCAAGGTAAACTATTACCTCGCCGTTTAACTGGTACTTCATTGAAATTCCAACGTAAAGTGGCTCAGGCGGTAAAACGTGCACGTCACATTGGTTTGTTACCTTTTGTTGCTGACCAATTAAAATAGAAGCTGAGAGATGGAAATCATTTTAAAACAAGATATCAAATCCCTAGGGGAGAAAGATGATATCGTTAATGTAAAGCCAGGATATGGTCGTAATTACTTAATCCCTCAGGGGTTTGGTGCTTTGGCTACTCCTTCAGCTAAAAAAATATTAGCGGAAAACTTAAAGCAAGCTGCTTTTAAACAAGATAAAATTAAGAAAGATGCGGAAGGTATCGCTGAGCGTTTAACTGAGGTTAAATTATCTATCGGTGCTAAAGCAGGTGAGACAGGTAAGATTTTTGGTGCTGTAAATACCATTATGATTGCTGATGCATTGAAACAAAAAGGTTTTGATGTTGATCGTCGCCGCATTACTTTCGAAACTGAACCTAAATTTGTTGGTGAGTACGTTGCCAACTTGAACTTGCACAAAGAAGTGAAAGTTAAAGTTCCTTTCGAAGTGGTAGCTGAATAAGCTTCATATTATAGATATAAAAAAGCTTTCCGGATTCCGGAAAGCTTTTTTTATGCCTTTTTATTTACCTTTGGCCGATGGCAAAAAAGAAGCGTTCGAACGGTAAAAATAAACGATCTCTAACTAAAAAAATAACTACGCTTCTTACCCAGCTCTTTCTCTGGTTTTTGTTGGTTAGTGTCCTGTGGGTATTGGCTTACCGCTTTATTAACCCACCAATCACTCTGCTGATGGTGCTGCGTAACATCGAACGCAAGGCTGATGGGAAACCGGTCAAACTGGAAAAGGAATGGTTTGATTTTGAAGACATCTCTGACCATATGAAACGTGCCGCTGTTTCGGCAGAGGACCAGTTGTTTTTAAAACACGTCGGTTTTGATGTAAAAGCGATAGAAAAGGCGTTTGCGACCAACAAGGAAGGTCGGAAAGTAAAGGGGGGAAGTACCATCTCGCAGCAAACGGCGAAAAATGTATTTCTATGGCCAGGTCGTTCATGGATCCGTAAAGGATTCGAAGCCTATTTTACACTGCTCATAGAAATGATGTGGAATAAAGAACGGATTCTGGAAGTTTACCTTAATGTCATTGAAATGGGTGATGGGATCTATGGTGCCGAGGCTGCCTCCCGGGCATACTATGGTAAATCATGTACCCGTATAAGCCGTTCTCAGGCCGCGCTGATCGCGGCGTGTTTCCCTAACCCAAGGAAATGGACACCGCGGAACCCGACACGTTATATCAGACACCACCAGTACCTGATCCTGAAAAACATGAGAAGACTTGGTCCTTTAGATTTTTAAATGAAGATGGTGTATCGTTGACTTTTAAAGAGGCCTACAGCAGGTGTGCAAAAACCTTGCTGTGCCAGCTTTCTTCAAATGGGGTTTCCCATTTTGTTTCGAATTCCTGTAGTGTTCGTACCAGGTTATTGAAAACGATGGTTTTCGGGCCAATTGTTTTAATGTTCACGAGTGTTTCAAAATCTTCCTTGTTGGTTACAATCACCTTGTCGCCCATTTTATAGGCAATGTTAAACCGATCAAACAGATCAACATGATATTCCTTCTCAATCTCCTTTATTACGCGTACAGAAGCATCTATAGAGCATCCAGTAACACCTGCTGAAGCTTCGTCAACAGTAAAAACAATAAAGAACTGATGTATGATTTCCGCTTTTGCCCTTAACTGATGTCCGTGCGCTTTCCACTGAGCAGTAAAGTCATCGAGCTTTTGCTGTATAACAGGCACTTCGGCATTGGTAAATGCGCGGCTGCTTTGGTAGATCCAAACTTTAGATTGTGGAGAAAAACTCATGATTCAAATTTAATAAAATATTTAATTTGATACAGCTAAAATATTAACGCTATGAATAAGTTTACATTAAGCTTAAAAATGTCTCTCTGTTTATTGCTGTGCGCGTTCTTAACGGCTTTTTGCCTACCTGAAACCTTGGATGAAGAGCTTGCTTATATCGGCAAAAAGCTTTCCGAACATCACGATAGTGAGCATGCTGAGGAGCAGATCAAGCGTTATGAATTAAATGTTACCAACACCGGCTTCTGCAGGTACAGGCGGTATTATGTAAGCGGTAAAGTTGAATATTTCTCTTTCATCCTGATTAAATTCAAGGATCTGGATTATTATGTAACGGATAAGACTGGCTTGCTTTATCTGCGCACCAGGGGTGAAAATGTGATTGTACAAACCTATAATGATAAAAGGGAAGGGGATGTTGACAGCATGGCCACCTTTATGGCCGTTCCGCTGAAAAACATGGAACCTGCGGACCTTTCAGATCTTTCCGAACGGCTGCTTAAAATGAATGCACAGCTGCTGGCTCATAAATAGTATAAACCTTTGTTTCCTCATATCTCGAGGCCACGATGATCTCTGTGCCCTTTGCATGCTGTGTAAATAAGTTCGCTACCAATTGGGGGCAATTGTTATCCTTTGATAGATGAGACAACAGCAGGTGACTCATAAAGGCAGGTTTATGCGTCGTAAAAAGCTCCAATGCCTGCTGATTAGACAAATGTCCTCTCCCTCCGCTGATGCGTTTTTTTAAAAAATAGGGGTAGGCACTTTTCTGAAGCAGTTCATCATCATAGTTGGCTTCCAGAAATGCTGCATGACACTGTTTGAAGTGAAAGGTAAGCTGCTCACAGGCGGCTCCGATGTCGGTAAATACACCAACTTTCGTTTCCCCACAGGCTACCACAAAACTGTAAGGTTCTGAGGCATCATGCAATTTTGGAAAGCCGGTAACCAACAGGCTGCCAATCTGTACTTCCCGGCCACTTTGTAAATGCCTGATGAGGTCTTGCCTGAGGCTAAGCCTACAAGCAGCCAATGTGCCAGGATTGATGTAAATAGGCAGATTATATTTTGCAGCCAGGGTACATAGGCCTTTGATGTGATCTGAATGCTCATGAGAAATAAATATGGCCTTTACTTTTTGCATGGATAGGCCCAATCTCAGCATTCTTTTCTCCGTTTCCCTACAAGATATGCCGGCATCAACAAGTATGGCTTCATTGTGGTTGCCCACATAGTAGCAGTTTCCGTTGCTACCGGAATTTAGTGAGGCGATGAAAAGATGATTACAATCCATTGGCTCTGACGGTTAGTTCTGCAATATCCAATACCTGCACGTTCTGGTCCTGATCCTTCATTTTTACGCCATCCCTAAGCATGGTCATACAAAAAGGGCAGGAGGCCGCAATGACCTGTGGCTGCGTTTCCAGTGCTTCTTCAATTCTTTCGATATTGATGTCCTTGTTTCCTCGTTCAGGTTCTTTAAACATTTGTGCACCACCGGCGCCACAGCATAAACCGTTGGATTTACAACGTTTCATTTCCACTAACTGGGCATCCAAAGCTTCCAGTGCTTTCCGGGGCGCCTCGTATACATCATTTCCGCGGCCCAGATAACATGGGTCGTGGTAAGTGATCTTTTTACCTTTAAAACTCTCTCCTCCTTCGGCTTTAAGCTTGCCATCGTTTATCAGCTGTTGTATGAGTTGCGTGTGGTGGATGACTTCGTAGGTGCCGCCCAATCCTGGGTATTCATTTTTTATCGTATTGAAGCAGTGCGGACAACCGGTAACTATTTTTTTAATATTGTAACCGTTAAGGACTTCTATATTGGTCATTGCCTGCATTTGAAACAGGAATTCGTTCCCTGCACGTTTGGCCGGATCACCGGTACAGCTTTCTTCGGTACCCAGAACTGCATATTTTAAGCCAACATGATGTAAGATTTTGCAGATATCGCGGGTCGTTTTCTGTGCCCGCTCATCGTAACTTCCGGCACAGCCTACCCAGAATAAGATTTCGGGTTCTTCGCCTTTTGCGATCATCTCTGCCATTGTTGGCACTTCAAAATTTAGTTGTGCGCTCATGTTTAAGCTCTATAATGATTTTAAATTGATTAACTTTCTGTCGCCCAGTTGAACCTGTCAGCCGGAGAATATTTCCAGGGGGCGCCGTTGTTTTCAATATTACCCAGCATAGCGTTAATGCTGGCTGGTGACTTTGATTCTTCCATCACTGCATATCTCCTCAGTTCGGTAATTATAGAAAGGGGATCTATGTTAATCGGACAAGCCTGCGTGCAGGCATTACAGCTGGTACAGGCCCATATCTCTTCTCTGCTAATATAGGTGTCTATTAAAGACTTTCCATCATCAAATCCGTTGCTTGTTTTATCCCCGGCTTTAGCTGCTTTATCCAGGTTGCGGCCAACCTCTTCCATTCTGTCCCTGGTGTCCATCATGATCTTGCGTGGAGACAATAGTTTTCCGGTCATATTTGCCGGGCATACTGAAGTACATCTTCCACATTCGGTGCAGGTATAAGCATTCATCAGGTTAATCCAGGTCAGGTCGTTCACATCTTTTGCCCCAAAGCGGCCGGATTCGGCTTCAGGCGGCGTAAACGAAGGGTCAAGCATAGCTTTTACCTCATTAGTTACACTTTGCATGTTGGTGAACTCCCCTTTAGGCTCCAGGTTAGAATAGTAAGTGTTAGGAAACGCAAATAGGATATGGAAGTGTTTGGAGTAGGGCAGATAGTTTAAAAACACGAATATGCCCAGAATGTGGAACCACCAGCAGCCTCTTTCTATAGCGATGAGGCTAGCTTCCGTATCTGGCAAAAGCTGCTGTAAGAACTGGCTTACGGGAAATGAGCCAGCTGTGATATAATGACCCGCACCCATAGTTTGTAGCTTGGTGTCTGCCGCGTTCATGGTTAAGAAAGCAGTCATCAGTAAGATTTCGGTGATTAGAATGTAATTGGCATCTGACCTTGGCCAGCTTTTCATTTCCACACCACTAAATCTTTTTAGTTTGATAACGTTCCTTCTGATTAAAAAGATGGCGCAAGCTAGCCATACGCCCAGGGCCAGCAATTCAAATGAGCCAATGAGGACATCGTAAAAGATACCTAAACCACCAAATATGCGGTGTGTACCGAAAATCCCATCAATCATGATCTCGAGAACTTCCAGATTAATGATGACAAAGCCTGCATATACAATGAAATGAAGGAAAGCCGGGATCGGGCGGAAAAACATTTTTGTTTGTCCGAATGCAACTTTAAGCATGGTCATCAGCCTTTTTTGTGGCTGATCGGACCGGTTCGCTGCTCTTCCAAACCGAATATTACGAATAACTTTTTTCAAGTTAAAGCTGAACAGGGCTACTGCAGCCAGCGTGATGACTATGAATAGGATTTGTGACACCATTGGAATATCTCTGTTATCGATTGGCTAAGTTAAGTATTTCGCGGTAAAACAAAATTACTATGCATGCATAAATCAAAAAAAAGTCGAAGAGATTTAAATAGATAAGCGTTATTTTAAATTATTTTCAAAAAAGATTTTGATGTTCAGAAAAAGACACTACATTTGCACTCCCAACCGAGGGGAACATGATTGAAAACATGTTAAATAAAAGATGGTACGGTAGCTCAGTCGGTAGAGCAATGGACTGAAAATCCATGTGTCGCCGGTTCGATCCCGGCCCATACCAC
>CBFGNP010000285.1:0-6096 GCA_965650095.1 uncultured Pedobacter sp.
CAGCTGATCTCTTTTTCTATGCGGGTTGAGTTATGCACTTCGCAGTTGAATCCGCCCTTTAATAAAAGCGGTTTCGATAACTACTCATCTTTCGGCGAGTTGTTCATGTATTACTTCGATAAATTAGATAGAAATGGAGGAGATCGTATTGCTTCGATGAAGGCAGTAGTTAGCGAATTCAACTCAGTAATAGAATCGGTTTTTAAAGAGTACGAGATTTTTGGAAATTGGGATGACACTCAAGGATTACCGACGCTAATCATAAAGAAGCGTGGCATGGAAGTTCCCATTACAGGGTTATCGTGCGGTGAAGCTGAACTGTTCAGCTTAGTCCTCAATCTATACACGCTAAGGGATCAGTTTGATATTTTCTTAATCGATGAGCCTGAAACACATCTTAATTGGAATTTAGAAAAGCTCCTTTTTAACTACTTAGTCAAATTTACGAGCGAATACAAAAAGCAATTTGTAGTAGCGACTCACAGTCGTGTTGTCGTTGATCCAGATTTTTCTGAATATGTGCAATTTCTTTTCTGGGAAAATTCCTCCGTGCACGTTAGTAATAAACTACCCAAGAATCAACGCGAGAAACTTGTCGAAGACGCATACCAAACCTTAAAGGTCGGTGGTTTTTCTAACTACACAATTTTCTGTGAAGATGAAAGTCATCGAAATTACTTAGATTCCTTATGCGAATCTTTAGATATAGAGGATTGGTACACTTCTAGATGCGGTGATTCTGCAAATGTGAAGAGTTTGTATCGGCGAAACCTGGCTGATGGTGGTTGGGCAAATAGTTTATTTTTAGTGGATGGTGATGGACAGGGGCAATGGAAAGATGCCAGTGATGGATTTATAAAGATCGAAAAATACTGCATCGAGAATTATGCATTTAACATTGGTAAGGCTTTTGCTGCTTATGAACGTGATACTGATTCGTTAAAAGATAAGCTTGTAGAATTATTGAAATGTAAAAAATCCACATTATTTAACAAATCGAAGAGCTTAGAATTCTTGATTGATCTGCTCGAACCAAATCATATTACACAGGATCGCATCGATCAACTTGATGGTTCACAAATTTTTCCTGATTTCATATCTTGGCTTGGTTTCGCGAAGCATCGAGAATTCTGGGATATGATTTTTGCAAAATGTAAAGATCCCAAGTGCGAAGTTGCATACACGGATTTTGTAGATGAATCATTGTTTTTTATGTTGCAAAGCTGGGCTGACAAGTTAAAGCAACCCGATAGTCTAGGCACCGCAGCTGTTTGAGATACTAAAATTGTTAAAGTGCGAAATATCTATAATTTTTAAGCAATTAGGATCTGAGTTAAATTAAGTGTAGCTTTGGGCCGCTATACGATGCGATTGTTGCAGAATAATTGCTATAATATGTAGAACGGCTTTGTGCTCAAAGCAGAAGTTGGCTTATGCCAAATTCAAAGCACAGGTATAGGGGCTTTTCATCTTTGAACTGCTGGTTCAAGGTGTTGTTTTTGTATACGGAGAGCTAATCATGCGTTTTGCACTGTGGGAAGGAGTTCGCATTGAAGCAAGTCCAAAACTTCACGCTATTTGTACTGGATGTGGAGCCAAAGTTATTGCTAAGTGCGGAAAATATATTTCTTGGCATTGGTCGCATTTATCGCGTAAACACTGTGATCCTTGGTGGGAGACTGAAAGCGAATGGCATCGGAACTGGAAAAACAAATTTCCTATCGTGTGGCAAGAGGTTCGCTGCCAAAATCCCGCGACTAGCGAATTTCACATAGCTGATGTTAAAACCGCCTCAGGATTGGTAATTGAATTTCAGCGTTCAAGCATTCTTCATGATGAAGTTCGAGCACGAGAAGATTTTTATAAGTCACTTATTTGGGTTATAGATGGTTGTAAAAACTATGCTGACAAGTTTAACTTTTCAAATATGCGTAGTAGACCAAGTCAAGACGGGATTGCACATTTCAAATGGTTTGGTAGAAGTACGCTTTTCAAGCGTTGGCATACTACGAAACCAGTTTTTATAGATTTCGGGCCTGAACATGGTTTTTGTCGAATCTTGCGTTTCGATCCAAACTCCAACAGCGGTATAGCCGGGCTTGTCAATATTGATGGGTTTGTTCAGTTAGCTTGTTCTGGCACAACTGATTTTAGTTCAGTTGGTGGGCCTGCTTCGCAATAAAATTAAAGAGAAGGAATGGAAATAGTTTGGAGGATCAAAGTGGGGAAATAATTTAGAAATTTCCGCTCTTGTCCGAAGTCGAAATGGTGCCCAAAGCGGAAGCCTTAGCAGAAAGTAAAAGGTGTAATTGATTGCATATCAAGCATTTAACATAAACGTATTGCACTTCATACCACAATATAAAATTAATCTAGATATCCAAATTTTATAGTGCTAGCGGCTTAGGAAACTGGGTGTGAGTGATAGCTCTGTAGTTTACATTGGATCTATTATAAAAAGTGCAGGAATTGAACCTGGTGAAAGATGGCATGGAAAAAAATAATGTTCCGGATTTAAAAATTTATTTTCATGGCAGAGCTGTTGATATTGCCAATGTCAAGGCGCCTGCTATCTTTTTATTTCCCGTTGAAGATAGTTGGAATGATTTTAAATATAGATGCAGATATAAATATATCGTGCACTTAGGTGATGGCCGAACAGAGATAGAAGGACATATATTTCTTGGCTTTGTATCAAACAATGAAAATATTGACGAGAGCGGAAAAATATCCCGCGAAGTCAATATGCTCGATGCTAGCGAACTTCCGGACTTTTTCACTCTTCAGGGCGGAATGGATGATTATCGCAAGTTTGTTGATAAACATGGAATTAGAAATTCACACAAGATTTTACTGAAGTTAAACGATTTAGTTGCATCTAGAGGTGTGGCTGAGCGAGTTAAGCTAATCGAAAAAGCGTTAAATACTAAAGTTTTTAGTTTGGCGTTCATGAGAGACTCTGAACGGTTTTTTGCATTCCATAATGCGGAATCAGTTCTCGAAGGATTGGAACATGAGAGCTTCTCAAGTATTTCGAACCAATTGTCACTTTCTTATAGGATTGCAGGATTTTCCGGAGAGCATTGCCTCGAATTAAATTTTGATCCTGATAGCTTTTTACCAAAACGAATTTGTGTGCTAATCGGTCGAAATGGGTTAGGTAAGAGCCAAGCATTGCATACTATAGTGAGCTCTCTGACTAAAGGCGATTCACGACTTTCTGATGGCAAACATAGCCGTCCAATGATAAGCCGTATATTAGCGATAGCTACGCCGGGTGAAACAGTTAATTCTTTCCCTCCAGAGCGAGCTAACAAACGAATAAAATATCGTCGTTTGATCCTTAATAGAGCAGCTAGGACAAGGACTTCCAGAGGCTTTTGCGATCTTTGCGTTCAGCTTTGTCGAACTGAAGAAATGATTGGTCAATATAACCGCTGGGAGTTGTTTAAGGAGATTATTCAGTTTTTCCCAGATATCGATAGTGTTGTAATACCTTTGAGTGCTGACATTTCGGTTTCGACTATCCACGTTTTGAAAATTAGTGGTAGAAACTACGTTCCCCTGTTGAAGCTTGGTAATGGAGGGGAACAGGCAATTCTCGAAATTCACGGCGCAGCTATAAGTAGCGCGAATCCAATGATTCATATTGAAAATAAAATTTATCCATTGAGTAGCGGTCAGCTTTCAATTATTAAATTTATTATACAGGCTTGTTTGTTTGTAGAGAATGGAACTCTCGTTTTGCTCGACGAACCTGAGACACACCTCCATCCAAATTTTATTTCTGAGCTTGTTAAAATTCTGGATCAACTATTAAAATTGACTGGTTCAGTTGCCGTTATTGCCACTCATTCATCCTACTTTGTACGGGAAGTTCCAAGGACGCAAGTACTTGTATTCAAACAGGGCGCGGATGGTCAAGTAAGTATTCAAAATCCAAGACTGAAGACCTTCGGAGCTGATGTGGGAGCGATCTCTTATTTTGTTTTTGAGGATGAAATAACTAACGGATTAGTTGAAAATATTTTAGCAAGCTTTCCTCAACACCCCAAAGAGCGAAAGGCCTTATTGAGTGATTTAGAGGCTGAGTTGTCGGCTGATGTAGTAATGTACTTGCGTAGGAAACTAGATATGAAGGAAGAGAATGAAGAGAATTAACCCGCCTCCTGTTAACGATATTCTGGAATTACAGTTTTTAGCCGACAATACTAAACTCGGTAGTTATCCAAACTTATTAAATGAATACATCCGATTTTCTTCCCAATATGATAGTTATGTTCAGAGTTGCGGAAACCCTTGGGACCTAATTCCATTAGGTTTCACCGATCCGTTTAAAAAAGCACTGAAAGTTCACTACAATTCTCCGCCAGATGAGAGACTGAAATTTATAGAAGAATACCGTCGTAATTTATCACCCACAGTATGTCCAATGTGTGGTGGGTTTGGAAATGGAACTTTGGATCATTATTTACCTAAAGATGATTATCCCGAGTACTCTTTTTTTTCAAAAAATCTTGTCCCTGCTTGTAGTTGTAATTCGCTGAGGGGAACTGCTGTAAAAGGTGTTGTGCCACCGTCAAGAGTTATTCATCCGTATTTTGATGATTTTTTAAGTGATCGATTGTATCAAGCCGCATTCAAGGGCCAATTTGATGCGCCGAAAATATCTATAGAGATCATCGATGATGCTCATCCTCAAAAGGATATTCTAAGGTACCACTTAGATGAGGTAGTTTCTAATGATGGAACTCAAGGTTGGTTTGAAAAATATTGGAGCGATTTAAGCGTTCGCCCTCACGATATACTAGAATTGGTTCTTCCTTGTAGACAGCAGAATTTAACTGGCGCCGAATTAAAGACTGCTATTGAGAGATACAGGAATAGCAAGGATAAGGAATATATGACCCCCAACAACTGGTACTCTATATTTTATACTGGATTGATGAGGGACAATGAACGCTTAGATCAGTTAGCTGCAATAATAAACCTATCAAGATAGCCAACTAATATGTTGGCTGAAATGCTTTGAGATTAATGAATGTATGCCGCCAACGCTGTAGCGTTCAAATAGCCTGATCCTACTTCCGCTTCTGGCCGAAGACAGACCTATCACCAGACATTCTTAAGTACTTCACATACAAAAAGCTCCAATGCGACAACTGAAACGCCAGGTGCAGCGTCCCATCAAATGTGTGACACCCAGTCACCCAGGCAGGAGCGCCGAGAAAAATCCATTCGCTAACCAAAAAAGCATTCATCTAAAAATAAAAATCATCACTGCTTTTTTAAACTATCGGGTTTATGAACAGCGCGTTTGTGGGACTTTGTAGTTTCGACTTCATACTCTGGATTGGCTTCAGTTGCTTTGGCGGTGTAGTTGCCCAGCTTCACGGGTTTGGTGATTTTCTTGATCACTTTACCGCTTGTTTTTCCCTGGGAAGTATTCCACTCAACCAGATCACCTTTGGAAAATTCTTTCATGGGAGTCTCCGCACAAAATATAAAAGTTGTGAGTGAGACACCCGGTGAAATTAAAAGTTTTCGCCGGGTTGCCGAGCAGATTTTTTATGGTAGTTATTGCGATGTCGCTATTTTAGTAACAGTCGCTATTTTAGTAACAACAGTATCGAGGGAGATAATTCCCTTTCGATGCTCAATATTTATGTCGTCAACAAATGCAATATGTTCAGTGTTGAGCCCTTGAGTCATCTCAATAAATCCCGCTAAAGCGGCCGCCGAAAAGCCAGCACCAGCAATGCATCGTCATACAGCGGCAGGTGCGGATGCTGCATGAGATCGACCACGTCGACCGCGGCGCTGTCCAGCAGGATCGTTCCCAGCCATGGGCGTGCACCCGAAGCCCGCACCAGTTGCGGTGATGCCGCCAGCAATCCGACCAGGTGCGCGCCTGCCGAATGTCCCATCAACACGAACCGCCACGGGCTGCCGCCAACGCCCACGACGGCGCGCTGCGCCGCTGCCAGGGCGCTTGCGATGTCGTGCGCCTGGGTCAGCGGGTCGGCGCCTGGCAGCAGGCGGTAGTTGGTCGACACCACGATGACGCCCCGTGGCAGCCAGTGCGCGACCTTGTTG
>CBFGNP010000286.1:0-6082 GCA_965650095.1 uncultured Pedobacter sp.
CAGTTTGCCCTGGTCAAGGGCGGTTGCAAAACCTGCACTATACCCATTCCTCAGTTTTTTTGTGCCTTCTAAATAAAAGGAAAATTGCTCAACAGGTTTGAAGACATTCGTGGTCTGGGGATTTCTGATATTGCCTGTCGAATTTCCGTAGATGCTGGTTCCGAAAGTCCCGTAATTCCAGGAATAACTTAGCTTCGTCATGACGTCCCAGCTGTATATCCTGCCGCTTAGCCCAGTATGCAGGGCAATGACCCTGTTATTGATAAAATAATCTGCCTTTTTTATCGCTTGCCCGCTTTTGGCATCGTGTCTGGGCGTAATAAATGGATTACCCAGACCCTGGCTTTTATAAGACCATCCCTTGACATAGTAAAAGTTATTGTAATAATCTTCATCTCCCGACTTTGTGAAGGTAGACCAGGGATATCCCGCCTGATCTTTGGAATAAAAGAGTTCAAACAATACCTTTTTCCAGGCAAAGCCGTTTGGTTTATTTCCGTACTTTTTGTTTTCAACGCTAAGCCCGTTTAAACCATCATTAATATTAGCAAGTTTGGATAAGGCACCTACATCATAAAAATTTTGACGATAGATCATCACTTTAACTGCATCAAACTCGTATTCCGCACCGAGATCAAGAGAACCTAGCTGGTTCCCAATTTTAGAGGTTGGAACACCTTTGGTACCATACCCTTTTCCTGTAAGCACATGAAAGAAAGTTTCGAGAACGGATAGTTTGAAATTTGATCCATAAGCAGCTTGTTCATTGCCCCAATATACCTGGTGGTTGAATCCTCCGTAAAGTTTAAATCTCCAGTCTGCTTTTCCCAGTCTGACGTAAAGTGATTTTTGATGGAAATAGGTTTTAGGATTCGTATCATTGATGTAATAGGTGATTTTAGATGTAGGGGAAATGCTGTCCAGAATTTGTGCTCTGCCCAGCCATCCATGCGCGAAATTTCCTTTGACTGAGAACAAGCCACCGAAAATTGGCACCCTGTAATATTCAGGGATAGAAAGGTCCAGCTTCGGCACCCCGGGAGCATTCCCGGAAACAGAGAAATTACCTGAACTCAATGAGGTATCGCCATTTAAGCCCATTACATCTTTTGTTCTACCCGCCTTGAACTGAAATACTCCCAGTCTCGCCTTTGCATAAGCTGAGATGAGTTGAAGGTTAGCGTCCTTTCCTGCATTGGCCCTGCCTTCGAACCCAAATCCCCAGTCGACCAGTTTGGTGCCTGAGTCTGTATATTCCTTATATGCCTTTCCGATGAAACCGGCTGACAGGCCAGATGAGGGCATGGAGCCAAATTGGTTAGACCGCATCCAGAAGGGAACAACATCATTTGTAGTACCTATTGCCTGCGCCTCCAGTTCATACTTAACCTCGGGTTTTTGTCCGTAAGCCTGAATAGAGAACATCAAAAGAAATGCAATACCGAAGAACGTGTGTTTTGCTTGTTGAATGCGATTTATAACCATACTGTCTTTTTATGTGTTTAAATGAAACTATCTCCGAATTCTTCGGTAAGTTGTTTTACTACCTCTTTAATTTCCTGCTCCTGGTCCTTAGGATAAATGAGGAGTGCATTACCATCATCTATAACGATAAAGTTGTCCAGGCCTCTGATGACGGCAAGTTTATCTGCATTGATATGAATAATGCTGTTTTGTGTGTCCTTTACGTTGACCTGTTTAGCGGCGATCACGTTATTCATGGCATCTTTGTCTGCCGTTTCATGTAATGAATTCCAGGTACCAAGGTCAGACCATCCGAAATTTGCAGGAATGGTATAGATGTTATCTGCTTTCTCCATAATGGCATAGTCTATCGATATGTTTGGAGAAGAAGTATAGTTTTTATCAATAAACGCACGTTCCTCCAGGCCATTGTAGTATTCCATTCCGCTTTCGAACAGATCGTGAATTTCTGGTGTGTATTTCTTTAAAGCATTGATGATCGCAGTTGCTTTCCAGATAAAGATTCCTGCATTCCAGAGGTAGTTTCCATCTGCCAGGTACTTTCGGGCTTTTTGAAGTGTAGGTTTCTCTCTAAATTGTGTTACTTTAAAAATGCCCTCTTCAACTTCCTGGTTGTACTGAATATATCCATATCCAGTATCCGGTCTAACCGGGCTGATTCCGAGGGTGACCAAAGCTTCATGCTTGCGGGTATAGGCCAAAGCAAAAAGAAGCCGTTCTACAAAAATATCCTCAAATAAAATAAAATGATCTGAAGGTGCCACAACCAGGTTGGCTTCGGGATTGAGGGCGGCTAATTTAAAAGAAGCATATGCAATACAGGGGGCTGTATTGTTTCTGCTTGGCTCACAAATCAGCTGATCGACAAAAACGCCTTCCAGCTGATCTAGGATAATGTCGCAATATTGACTATTGGTCACAATGAAAATGTGGTCGGCAGGACAGATTCTTAAGAAGCGGTTATAGGTAATTTGTAGTAGCGATTTTCCTGTTCCTAAGATATCCAAAAACTGTTTTGGGAAATGATTGCGGCTCTTGGGCCAGAAGCGGCTTCCGATGCCGCCAGCCATAATCAGTACATAGTTATTTTTATCCATGAGTTTACTGGTTACCAATAAAAACTTCGTTTTCAATAAGTGGTCTGCCGATGCTATTGTAATAATATCCGAGGTCAATCATTTTTTGAAGATCATATAAATTACGACCATCAAAGATCACTTTGTTGTTCATGCGTTCCTCCAACTGATTGAAATCAGGATTTCTAAATACCGGCCATTCTGTAGCAATCAGTAAAGCATCTGCATTATCCAATGCTTCATATAAGTCGGTGGCATAGGTGATCTGATCTCCGAGTCGCTTTTTTACATTGTCGATCCCTTCAGGATCAAAAGCCGTAACTGAAGCTCCATTTTTGATCAGGCGGTCGATGATGTATAAAGCAGGTGCTTCGCGGATGTCATCCGTTTCCGGTTTAAAGGCGAGGCCCCAGAGTGCAAAATGTTTTCCCGGAATATCATTGTTGTAATATCTCAATAGCTTATCTACGAGTACGGTTTTCTGCTTTTCGTTTACAGACATGACTGCCTTCAGAATCTGAAAATCGTACCTGTTTTCTTCTGCGGATTTTGACAGAGCTTGCACATCTTTTGGAAAGCAACTGCCTCCATAACCAAGGCCAGGGAAGAGGAAACGTTTGCCAATCCGCTCATCAGAGCCTATTCCGCGACGTACCGCGTCAACATCAGAACCGACCAGCTCACAAAGGTTTGCGATCTCATTCATAAAGGTGATTTTAGTGGCAAGGAATGAATTCGCCGCATATTTAGTTAATTCGGATGAACGCTCATCCATAAACAGAATGGGGTTGCCCTGTCTTACATACGGCGTGTAAAGTTCGATCATTAGTTTGATGGCGCGTTCGCTTTTGGTGCCAATCACTACCCGGTCGGGTTTCATAAAGTCTTCTACAGCAACGCCCTCACGCAGAAATTCAGGGTTGGAAACGACATCGATGTTTATCGCCGTATTGGCTGCAAAAACGGCCCGTACCTTATCTGCTGTACCTACCGGAACAGTGGATTTATTGACGATCACTTTGTATTCCGTAACCAGTTTGGAAATATCTTCTGCGGCTCCTAAAATATAGGAGAGGTCTGCATTACCATCTCTATCTGGGGGTGTAGGCAAGGCCATAAAGATAATCTGGGCTTCCTTAACAGCGAGCTTTAAATCTGTTGTGAAAGTCAGTCTTTTTTGAGATATGTTTCTTACAAATAAGGTGTCGAGGCCGGGTTCATAGATTGGAATAGTCCCGTTTTGCATCTTTTCTACCTTTGCATGATCAATGTCTACACAGATTACATTGTTTCCTGTTTCTGCAAGACATGTACCGGTTACTAAACCTACATATCCTGTTCCTATTACCGCAATTTTCATAAGTAGTTTCTTTTTTTTATTGTAAACCTACCTATCATGACTTGATAATTTTGCTATTTTTCTTAAAATACCTATTTGTGGGGACATTTTGAATTGCTAATCAAGCTAATTTTGAAAATGTTAAGAGGTTTGTTAGGTTGGCCTGAAAATTTTAGGTTGTTTTTATTAATCAACGCCTTTTGATCACAATTTGTTAACGCGGTTTTAACAATTCAACTCTAACTCAATTCAGATGCAGACACGTTATTTATACTTGCTTAAATACATCTTGCCTATTACGGATATCGTAATGGTCAATATGGTCTATGCTCTAGCTTATTATATTACCGAATATCTGGGGAAATCAGTTCCAGATGAGTTGTGGCAGCATTATATGGTGGTTTGCAATCTGATATGGATGTTCAATTCGGTTGTTTTTGGTTTGTATTCCGAGTATGGATCCAGAAGACTAGAACGGATTTATAGAGGAACCTGGCGCAGCATTGCACTTCATTTGGTTATTTTTGCACTATATCTGCTTTTTCTCAAGGATTTAGAGTTTTCAAAGACCTTTCTTGCCGTATTTTATGGGTTGATGATCAGCGCCTTTATTCTAAATCGGTTTCTGGGTACTGCATTTCAGTTTATGCTGGTTCAACGGTTTAACGTAAACAAGAAAGTGGCATTAATTGGTGTGAACCCAACCGGACGTCGGCTGGCGCACTATCTGGATCGTCAGTATAATATAGATTTTTACGGCTATCTGGATGACGGCAGCAGGATCTATGCCGATGAAAATGGAAATTTATCCACCAGATTTATCTCTAAAATGGTTGCAGCGGCAGTAAATGGGGTAAAGGACGTATATGTCTCCCTTGAACCTCACCGAATGTCGGAAGTTAAAACCTTTTTGGAAGAAGCCGATAAACATTGTCTTAGGGTGAAGTTTATTCCCGATATCGAGACCACATTGGCCACGCCATATACGATCAGCTATGTAGGAGGAGAGTTTCCTGTGATCTCGTTGAGAAAAGAACCATTGGAAAGTGTCAGTAACCGTTTTAAAAAGCGTGCTTTCGACCTCGTTTTCAGTACTGCGATTATTGTTTTTATACTGAGTTGGTTATATCCGATAATCGCCATTCTGATTAAGCTGCAAAGTAAGGGGCCTGTTTTGTTCAAGCAACTCAGAAGCGGGCAGAATGATGAGCCATTCTGGTGCTATAAATTCAGGAGCATGAAAGTCAACAATGACAGTGATAAGAAACAAGCCACTAAAGACGACGACCGGATCACGCCAATCGGAAAGTTCCTTCGCAGATCAAGCCTGGATGAACTGCCCCAGTTCTTTAATGTTTTTTTGGGAAATATGAGTGTGGTAGGGCCAAGACCACATATGCTGAGCCATACTGAAGAATACAGGGCGATCATCGATCAGTATATGGTCCGTCATTTCTTAAAGCCAGGAATTACAGGCTGGGCGCAGGTTAACGGCTTCAGAGGGGAAACCAAAGAAGATGGTGCCATGAAAAAAAGGGTAGAACATGATATCTGGTACCTGGAAAACTGGAGCGCGATGCTGGAAGTGAAAATCGTCTTCATGACGATCATTAACATGATCAAGGGAGAAGATAAAGCGTATTAACAGATTAGTAACATAAAATTATGAAGAAAATATTAATTACCGGTGGGGCTGGTTTCATTGGCTCACACGTAGTCAGGTTATTTGTCAAAAAGTATGCTGATTATGAGATCATCAATCTGGATAGACTGACTTACGCGGGGAACCTGTTGAATCTTACTGATGTGGAACATTACACTAACTACAGGTTTCTCAGGGGAGATATCACTGATGCTGGTTTTGTTACTGAGATTTTTCAAGTTGAAAAACCGGATGCAGTCATCCACCTGGCTGCGGAATCTCATGTAGACCGCTCTATCAGTAATCCCATGGAATTTGTAATAACCAATGTGATTGGGACA
Source organism: uncultured Pedobacter sp. (assembly GCA_965650095.1). GTDB lineage: Bacteria > Bacteroidota > Bacteroidia > Sphingobacteriales > Sphingobacteriaceae > Pedobacter. The sequence goes on from CBFGNP010000286.1 coordinate 5,884, forward strand.
GTAAATTTGTTAAATGCGGCAAAAGAATCCTGGAAAGAAAATTACAACTTCCATCGGTTTTACCATGTAAGTACAGATGAAGTTTACGGTGCCCTGGGCGACACCGGAATGTTTACTGAAAGTACTGCCTACGATCCACATAGTCCTTATTCAGCTTCAAAGGCAAGTTCTGATCATTTTGTTCGTGCTTACCATGATA
>CBFGNP010000287.1:0-6039 GCA_965650095.1 uncultured Pedobacter sp.
ACTGAATACGACAGACCAAAATCTTCCATACAATTTATGGATTGATGGAAAAGCTGCGCAGGCCACCAGTTTGCCGCACTCAATTTCCACGATAGTTATGAAATAAGAGGACCAGTCTTCCGCATAATCCCCCAATAAAGCAGCTAATGAACACTACAAAATTAAAGCATATATGAATGTCAAGTCTTCAAATAAATTAAAACCTGTCTGGATAAATACGCTTGTACTTATACTGTTTGGAAGCACGGTGTTTGCACAAGCTAAAAACGACGCTAAGATGGACGCTTTTATATCCAGCCTCATGAAAAAAATGACCTTGAACGAAAAGATCGGGCAGTTGAATCTGGTGTCTGTCGGGTTCGATGTGACAGGGCCGGTGGTTAGCAAAAATGTTGACGAAAATATCCGTAAAGGAAATGTTGGCGGTGTGTTTAGCACCTTCACTCCAAATGCTGTTCGCAAACTTCAGGAGATGGCGGTTACCCAGACACGGCTTAAAATTCCTCTTTTGTTTGGTTACGATGTTATTCACGGGCACCGTACAATTTTTCCAATTCCGCTGGGTTTATCTTCCTCCTGGAATCTGGGAGCTATCGAAAAAAGTGCCCGAATTGCAGCAGAAGAAGCATCTGCCGACGGTTTAAATTGGGTGTTCTCTCCAATGGTTGATATCGCCAGAGACCCGCGCTGGGGAAGAATTGCCGAAAGTGCGGGCGAAGATACCTGGCTGGGCAGCCAAATAGCAAAGGCGATGGTAAAAGGTTATCAAGGAGATGACCTTTCGAAAAATAATACCGTTATGGCCTGTGTAAAACACTTTGCGCTTTACGGAGCAGCAGAAGCTGGCAGAGATTATAATACCGTTGACATGAGCCGAAGAAAAATGATGGAAGATTATCTTCCTCCTTATAGAGCAGCTATTGATGCTGGCGCAGGGTCGGTTATGAGCTCTTTTAACGAAATTGATGGCATCCCCGCTTCCGCGAATAAATGGCTAATGACCGATCTGTTAAGAAAGCAATGGGGTTTTAACGGATTTGTGGTTACAGATTATAGCGCTTTAAATGAAATGCTTAAGCACGGTTCAAGTGAAAACGAATACCAGGCGGGAGCGCAGGCATTAAAGGCGGGAATTGATATGGACATGGTGGACGAAGTTTATTTGAATGAACTTCCAAAATTGATCAAGGACGGCAAGGTAACCCTTGCTCAGATTGATCGGGCATGCAGGAGAATTCTGGAAGCGAAGTATAAACTGGGTTTGTTTACTGATCCTTATCACTATGTACCCAATCCTAACGCTGCTAAAATACAGATGAAAAAAGAATTTAAAGATGCAGCCCGTGATATCGCGTGCAGAAGTATGGTACTGCTAAAGAATAATGCGCAGACTTTACCGCTTAAAAAAACTGCATCAATTGCGTTAGTTGGACCTCTTGCCCGTAATCAACGCGATTTGATCGGTAACTGGAGTGCTGCAGGAGATTGGAAACAGGCTGTAAGTGTAGAGCAGGGAATTAAGAATTTAGTTGGGAATGCTTTGCAGACAAATTATGCAAAAGGAGCAAATTTTGTAGATGACACCCTGCTAATTAAAAGATTAAATGCTGATGGCGGTAAACTAGATATTGATCCTCGTTCTTCTGAAGAAATGGTTAAGGAAGCGGTTACGGCAGCCAGAAAGTCAGATGTAATAATTGCCGTAGTTGGAGAACCCCAGGGCATGACTGGCGAAGCATCTAGCAGAGCTGAAATTGGAATACCCGGTCAGCAATTAAACTTGTTGAAAGCGTTGAAAGAAACCGGAAAACCGCTTGTAATCGTGTTGATGAATGGGCGGCCGCTTACCTTGACATGGGAAAATGACCATGCTGATGCCATCCTGGAAGCCTGGTATGCTGGTACCGAAGCAGGAAATGCCATTGCAGATGTACTTTATGGCATTTATAACCCATCCGGAAAAATTACTGCAACTTTTCCTCAAATGGTAGGACAGGTCCCGCTTTATTATAATCACAAAAATACAGGGCGTCCTTTTTTAGGCAATTTGCTGGATAAGTATCAAAGCCGATACCTTGATGTAACCAATGATCCATTATATCCGTTTGGCTATGGATTAAGTTATTCAGCGTTTTCATACACCGGTATTCAGTTGAGCCGCAATACAATGGCCGCTTCGGGAACTATTGAGGCATCGGTTACGGTAAGTAATACTGGTAAGTATGATGGTGAAGAAACTGTGCAATTGTATATTCAGGATTTGGCTTCTTCGGTAACCCGGCCCGTAAAAGAGCTTAAAAATTTTAAAAAGATATTTCTAAAAACCGGAGAAAGTCAGAAGGTAACGTTTATAATCTCAGAGAACGATTTGAAATTCTATGACGCGGAGATGAACTACAGGGCAGAGCCAGGAGATTTTAAGGTGTTTATAGGCACTAATTCAAATGAGGTGAAAGCAGCCGCTTTTACCTTAACAAGTAGAACCCTGTCTTTTAACAAGCCCTGAAGTTTCTTTATATCGTAGCTTCAACCCGGTTTTCCAGGATTTCATCCAGATGCTGTTTGGCCTTATCAAAGCTTACCGAGTTGGCAGAAATGAGCAATTGCCAGGTGTTAAAATTTTTTAATGCTTATTTATTACCAAGCTCTTCTGCCAGGCCGATCAGAATCCCTTCTGCCCCTCGAATGTAGCACAGCCGGTACGAGTTCTGGTACTGAACCACTTCTCCAACGAGTTGAGCGCCATGTTTGCTGAGCCTGGATATCATCTCGTCAATGTCTTCAACAGTGAACATGGCCCGTAAATAACCGAGCGAGTTCACGGGGGCAGTACGGTGATCTGAAACGATAGTTGGTCGGAGAAATTGCGAAAGCTCCAGGCGACTGTGGCCATCAGGAGTAACCATCATGGCAATCTCTACGCACTGATCACCCAGTCCCGTAACACTACCTGCCCATTCACCCTCAATGGTGGCCCTTCCTTCAAGCTTTAGACCTAGCTCCGTAAAAAAAGGGATGGCATTGTCAAGCGATTCTACAACAATGCCGATATTGTCCATTCTTATTAATTTGTTTTCTGCCATAGTTTTTTTCCTTTAATTTAAGATGTGTTGTGTTTTCATTGCATCTGATTTTTGTTTACCAGATAAATATTCTTTAATAAGCGTACATGGCGCCGTGTGCGGTAAAGATTACCCTTGATGTTCAGGAACGCCGTTAGGGTCCATCCATACAAATTCCCAATGGTGGCCATCGAGGTCTTCAAAGCTGTGTTGGTACATAAAGCCATAATCGCTGGCTGGATTAGGTATTGTGGCACCTGCTGCTTCTGCTTTGCTTACCGTTTCGTTCACTGCATCTTTAGTATCGGCAGATAAGGCAATGGTGCACTCTATCGCTTTATGGGCATCTACAATTTCTTTTTTAGTAAAAGTCTGGAAAAAGGTTTTGGTGAGCAGCATAACATAAATATTGTCGCTTACGATCATGCAGGTCGCTTTTTCGTCGGTAAATTGCGGGTTAAAAGTGTATCCAAGTTTGGTGAAAAAGTCGACAGATCTGTTGAGGTCTTTAACCGATAGGTTCACAAAAATTTGAGTTGCCATATTGTTTTTCTATTTTGGTTTATCCAAAAGTACAGTAAAAAAGATAGAGATAAATGTGTAATAACGGCAAGTTAAGGGGGAGAATGCGACTTTTCCTCCACACTCAAATATGGATAACAGTATAAAAAAACAGAGCGATAAAGTAGAACACCTAATCGCCCTGTTTTTGGAAACAAATTACCTTCTCTTGATTGCACATCATTTTTATGCGCTCTTCGCGCCTTAAAAATCAGTGCAGGAAGAGAACGGTTATTTGTTAATTCATTCGCGTAGCCGGGATTGATTTTTTTGTCAATTTATCAAAACCTATGGCATACGCGTCAAATTCAGCATTTAACTTTTCCATCAGCGCTTTCTTTCCTTCCTCATTACCTTTGATCTTGGCTTTCCAGGTAATCTCGCATTTCGCGTCTTTATCCCTGGTAAAAACCAGGATTTCTCCATCGCTTACCCCTTTAGGTAAATACTCAGACCCTAGCTGGATTACCATAAATTTATATTGCTTTTCCAGCTGCTTAATGGTTTCGGCACGTTTGCTTCCGTCAGCAAAAACCACTTCCCTTACTACCGGGAAGCTGTAATCTTTAACAGTAATTGAGGTGGCATACCCATTGGAGGCTTTTTGCAGCAACTCGGGTTGGTTCAAAATCTCCCAAACCTGGTCCTGAGGCATATTCACAAGAGCCTCTTTATTGAGGTCGTACGTAACTTTTTGTGCCGCACCCATTTGTGCACTGGCTTTGATCGCCGACAAGCTTGTCAGCAGTATCAGAGATAAGATGACATTTTTCATAGTTATATTCCAAAAATCTCCTCCAGTTTTTTATCCAGGGATTCTCCCCGAAGGTTTTTCTCAATGATGTTTCCTTCCTTATCCACCACTACCAGATATGGAATGCCACTGAACAGGTAAGAAGCCATTACTGGTTTAGATTCTTTGGCATTGATCTGAGGCCAGGCCATTTTTTCTTCGGCCATCGCCTTTTTCCAGTCGGCCTCTTTAGCGTCTACCGAAACCGCTAAAATCTCCAGTCCTTTGTTTTTGTACTTTTTGTAGACTTCTTTTAAGTGAGGGATTTCAGCGCGACAAGGACCGCACCATGATGCCCAGAAATCGATGATCAGGTATTTACCTTTAAAATCTTTAGGGCTCCATTTTTTACCGTTTACATCAGGGAAAGCAAAGTCCGGTGCTTTTTTACCATTGGCAATCTTGGCCGTTTGCGCCATGTTATCCAGAATTTCCTGTTTCTTCCTTTTAGCCTGTGTTAACCAGGGATATTTTTTTGTCAGGTTATCCAGCGTCGACATCAGTAATTCAGGATCTCTTTTCCAGCTCAAGTTATTTAAAGCGTAAAGAACTGCCGGTTGATCTTTGTATTTATTGATCAGGTATTTAATCCTGAAATCCATATCCGCATTGATGCGGCTGTAACCATCTTTCATGTAATTGATCCACAACGTATCTTTGGAAAGACCAGCTTTGTATTGTTCCTGGCCTACGGCAATCATCTGCTGATAGTTAAGATAATTCACCAGATTCACATCGTTGATCAGGTCATTATCAGCGGATGTATTTTCCATATAAATATAAGGCGGGTTTTTGATCTTCATTTTGGCGGTATCAATGCCCCTTACGTTTACGTGGATATTGTCTTTATCAGCCCAGAAATCAATTCGGTCAAAATAGTAGACACGTACCTGGTAAAAGTCTGGATTGTCGGCCGGTACCTTAAACGAGAAATTATTGTTTGCGTCTACTTTTGTACTGTCGATTGCTTTAAATGCTCTTTTAAATCCTTCACCTTCATATTTACCCAGGTAAATAGGGTATTTGTTTTCCGTATCAGGGAATTTAACTGTACCAGTAAAAGTTACTGTTTTTCCTTTTTGGGCAAAGCTGCTGCTTAGTATGAACAGTGCGGCAGCGGCCAGCATCAAACCTTTTTTAATCATTGTTTTTCGTGTTATAGTTAAGTTTATTTTCAGTCTCTCATCATTGGCGGAGTCATCTGCCCTTTTTGGGCAGCCTCTTTGCGCAGGTCCTGCGCTTTATTGGCCATTACTTCGGCTGCCGCTGCCTTCCCTTGTTTTTTTAGGATCCTTTTCTTAAGGTCTGCCAGCTGGATCTTGCTGAAAAGATCCGGGTCGTTTTTCTCTAATTGGTTGGCCCATTTCATGGCCTCATGGTAATAACGGGCTGGCGCTGTGCTTACCACATCGTTGGCAGCCGTGACTACAAAACCCGCTTTCCGGGGAAAGCTGATATCGGCCAACACGGCATCTACTTTTGCCGAGAATTTATCCCATTGATTTGCTGCGGCAAATTCGATCAGGTCTAATTGCGCTACCATGGCCACTGCCCCTACCGTAGGCTTGGCTTGCAGTTTTCTGATGGCGGCAGCAATTTCTGAGGCCGCTTTTACGTCGGTCT
>CBFGNP010000288.1:0-6024 GCA_965650095.1 uncultured Pedobacter sp.
TTTCAGAAAAAGACTTATCTTTGGTTCGCTATCTACTTTCAGCAAAATGGAAGAATTCTTTCTTAAAATAAATAGTTATAACCAGCTAAGTGCTGAAGCACAACTGGCCTGGATGCAAATCGGGAAACGCAAAGCATATAAAAAAGGCAGTTTTTTGGTTATGGCGGGTGATGTTGCAAGAAATGTTGCTTTCGTTTTTCGGGGCTTGTTTTCTCAGTACGCTCCTGCTGAAAATGGGAATATTCATATCAAACGTTTTTTTTCCGAAGGTTATTTTGCAGCTTCTACAACGTCTCTTTTAAGCAAAACAGCGAGTGCAACCACTATCGAAGCATTAGAAGATTCAGTAGTCTGGGAATATGATTTTGAGAAATTTAAAGCACTTACCCGGACATATCAGGATATCGCAACGTTTTATATCAATTATATGGAACAGCATTGGATAGTAGAAAAAGAGCCCGAGGAAATCGGGTTCAGGCAATATACAGCAAAAGACCGTTATGATGATTTCGTTAAGAAATACGCTCATCTGGCTAAACGTATTAAAAAACACCACATTGCTTCATACCTTGGCATTACTCCAACCCAGGTAAGCCGAATCGTCTCAGTTAAAAAGTAATTCTTTACTTATTGCTCCTATTTCTCCAAAGCTATCGGGGCTTGGTGAAATTATTTTCATTTCCTCAACAAATGTAGAGGTTTAGGAAAGGAAGATATTTCATATTTGTACCATAATCGTTTGTCGGAATGGACATTAAGGTATAACTATTAAAAAACTTAAAATGAAAAACGTAAAAATTGACGGGTTTGTTAACAAACTCAAGCATCCCTTAAAAGCAGAAATGGAAGCTGTGATAGCAATAATCCGTGCAGCCGGCCCAGAACTGGAGGAAGATGTAAAATGGGGCGGTCCAAGTTTCGACTACAAAGAACCAATGGCCACCTTTAACCCGAGAGTAACAGATTTTGTGGCAGTGATCTTTCACAAAGGCGAATTGTTGAATGACGAAACAGGGGTGTTGGAGCCAGGGCCTAAAGGAAAAGCATATGCGAAATTTCATTCCATGGATGAAGTGGAAAAACATAAGGAAAATCTTCAAAAGGTGGTTAAAAAATGGATTGCTTTAATGGATGAGACAGGGTAAGGATTGGTACCGAACTTAACCATGTGTAAACAAGGTGCAAACAGGGTCTAAACAGGGTGCAAACAGGGTCATTGATATAGTTTACAACGAGTTAATACATAGTTATTACACTGTATGCTTTTGGTTAAAATTAAATCATGACCAGGAGCTGCTCTTAATCCTAAAAGCAATGAAAAAAATAAGTACCGGGGCTGAATTTTCATGATCTTTAAAGGATTTGTTATGATTTAACGAAGCCATGGTCGATCTTTGTAAATGAATCGACCATGTTAGTCAGGAAACTCATATTTCTACTGATCTCCTTTTTGTTTTCGCCTGCAGCACTGGCGCAGCAGACGCAGATCCAGTTTTCAGCCATAGATCTTTCTAACGGGCTTTCGCACAATCAGGTAAACACGATCTTCAAAGATTCAAAAGGTTTTATCTGGATCGGGACTTTTTCCGGATTGAATCGTTTCGATGGGCAACATATCAAAATCTTTAAGCACGACCCGAGAGACAATAAATCACTAAGTGATGATTTCGTTGCTCATATTTTTGAGCTGCCTGATCACAAGCTGTACCTGGAAACCAGAAATGGGATGAACATTTATGATGCTAAAAAACAAATTTTTATTAGGGACGTAAGGCCGTATTTAAAAAGCCTGAATATCACTGCGAAGACAATTACTGAAGTGGTAAAAGATGACATGGGGGGCTTTTGGTTCAATGCCGGCGCAGAAGGGTTGTTTAAATACAATACGGGAAACAGGGAATGCATGCACTTAAGTTTAAAAGTGAGGGACAGTACTACATTATCAAATTCGCCCATTTCCACTTTACAAAAAGGGCCTGATGGCAACATATGGGTAATCCATATAGATAAAACTATCGAGATGCTCAATAGCAAGACAGGGAAGGTTCAAAAGCGCATTTCTATATTCAGGCAAGACGACCCATCGAGTTTTCAAAGCTTCAGATTATTTGTGGATAACAATACTGACCTATGGGTGTATACAACAAATAACCAGAATGGTATAAATTTTTATGAAACTGCCACCGGAAAAACACGGTTTATCGATAAAGCACCAAATGGCCTTAATAATAACCTGATCAGCAGTATCATACAGGACGACAAAGGACTCATCTGGATTGGTACAGATCACGGAGGTGTAAATCTTCTGGATAAAAAGGATTTTTCAATAAGCTATATCGTTAACAAAGAAGATGATGTTAAAAGCATTGGTCAGAATGCCATTTTAACTTTGTATAAAGATCAATTGGGGATAATATGGGTGGGTACATTCAAAAGAGGCATCAGTTTTTATCATGAAAAAATTCTTAAGTTTCCGCTCTATAAACATAGGAATGCTAATCCCCGTGGACTTACCTACGATGATGTAAATCGTTTTGCAGAAGATAAACTGGGTAATATCTGGGTGGGTACCAATGGTGGTGGTCTGTTTTATTTTAATCGTAAAACGGGTGAGTTTAAAAGGTATGTATATGAACCGGGAAATCCGAATAGTCTGAGTAATGACATTATCGTCAGTTTATATATTGACCATACCGATAAATTATGGATAGGTACTTATTTCGGCGGACTTAATTCTTTTGATGGTAAAAATTTCAGGAACTATAAACATAATCCCCTTGATCCAAATAGTTTAACTGATGACCGCGTATGGGATATTATTGAAGACAGGAGGGGTATGCTATGGATCGCAACATTAGGCGGTGGGTTAGACAGAATGGATAGAGCTAAAGAAGTTTTTATTCATAAAAAATTCGGTGATAAAGATGGCATTATGTCTAATTCGCTGTCCTGCTTAATGGAAGATCGCAGGGGGAGTATCTGGATCGGTACTTCGGAAGGATTGGATGAGATGAAGAGCGACGGAAGGTTTGTTCATTATAAAAATAAGCCGGGCGACAAAAATACGCTGATTAATAATGTTGTTTATGACGTTATGCAGGATAGTTATGGCTTTATCTGGGTATCAACAAGAGATGGGCTGAGCAGGCTTGATCCGGAGTCCGGCCGGTTCCGGAATTTTGACAACAAAGATGGACTTACAGAAACGGCTACATTAAAAGTCGTCGAGGATAACAATAGGAATCTTTGGGTAAGTACAGCCAATGGCTTGTTTGAGATCATGGTAAAAAAAACGGGTGCCCGTCAGTTTTCTTATGTTTTTCGTAAATACGATGAACATGATGGTTTACAAGGTAATGCATTTAACGCCAATGCGGGTTATAAAACCAAAAGCGGAGAGCTGCTGTTTGGTGGGGCTAATGGCTTTAATCTTTTTAATCCCCAAAATATCAGGAACGATAATGCCAAGCCATCTATAGTGCTTACAGATTTGCAGATTTCGAATAGAAGTATTGGGATAGATCAGAAGGTCGATGGCCGCATTTTATTAAAAAACTCGATAATTTTTACAAAAGATCTTAAACTTAACCACAGTCAAAATGGATTTACCCTGGAATTTGCTGCACTGAACTTTTTTAACCCTCAAAAAATAAAATATAGGTATAAACTGGAAGGATTTGATCAACAGTGGCAGGAACTTCAGCCGAATAACCGGCTGGCAACCTATACTAACATCGATCCTGGAAAATACACTTTTAAAGTTGTTTCCACCGATGCGTCCGGAAATTGGGTAAATAATGAGACCAGCCTTAATATTATGATAATGCCTCCTTTCTGGCGGACTACAGCGGCTTATATCATTTATCTGCTGCTCATAGGAGGTACTCTGCTGTTTATCAGAAATCGTGGCATTCAAAGAATAAAGAAGGAGTTCTTAATAGAACAGGAGCGGCAGCAGGCAAGAAGAATGCACGAGCTGGATCTGCTGAAGATTAAATTCCTTACCAATGTAAGCCACGAATTCAGAACCCCTTTATCCCTGATCCTTACGCCACTTGAAAAGCTGATTAAACAGGCTGCTGAAGCAGAAAAACCACAACTTCAAATGATCCACAGAAATGGGCGACGTTTGCTGAACCTGGTCAATCAGTTGCTGGATTTCAGAAGAATGGAAGTACATGAGTTGAAATTGCATCCCAGAATTGGAGATCTCATTTCCTTTATTCAGGAGGTATCACTTTCGTTTAGTGATATAGCAGAAAGAAAGAACATCAATTTTAGTTTTCAAACGGACAAAAAAAGCTTTATCACCCTTTTTGATCACGATAAGATTGAAAGGATTTTGTTTAATCTTCTTTCAAATGCTTTTAAATTTACCCCGCAGGGTGGGAAGGTAAAAGTGAGCCTGCATACTGCTGTCGGAGAAAAAAAACATGCCGAACTGGTACTCAGCGTATCAGATACCGGTATTGGCATTCCTGAGAAAAATAAGCAGAGGGTTTTTGAGCGGTTTTTTCAACATGATGTTCCCGACTCGATCGTTAATCAGGGCAGCGGTATAGGGTTGTCAATCACAAGGGAATTTGTCCGACTTCATGGAGGGCGCATTACGGTTGATAGCAAGGTAAACGAGGGAACTGACTTCACGATTTACCTTCAATTCCGAGAAGTGCAAGCAAGGGACTTGTCAGCCAGCCCTGCTAAAATTGATTTGCTAATTTCATCTGGTGCCGAGGGAAAAAAGGAACATTCAGCTGACAATAAATTCCCAGGAAGCAAGAAACCGATCCTGATGCTGGTAGAGGATAATGAAGATTTTAGGTTCTACTTAAAAGATAACCTGAAAGCGTATTACCACATTGCAGAAGCGGCGAATGGAAAGGAAGGCTGGCAAAAGATACTTTCTGTACACCCGGATGTGATCGTTAGTGATGTGAGTATGCCTGAAATGAACGGCATTGACCTTTGCCGGAAAATTAAAGCAGATAGTCGTACTGCACACCTGCCGGTAATCTTACTTACCGCCCTTACTACAGAAGAGGAGCAACTAACCGGACTGGAAACGGGAGCAAGTGACTATATGACCAAGCCTTTCAATTTTGAAATTCTTTTGTCGAAAATCAGAAACCTGGTACAGCAGCAGGTGCTTTCAAAAAAAACTTACCGGAAACAGGTAGAATTTAAACCACTTGAAACGGAAATTGAATCAGTTGATGATAAATTTATCCGGCAGTTATCATTTCACATTGAAAAGCATTTATCTGACTCAAACTATACCGTAGATCAATTGAGTGTAGATATGAATATCAGCAGGGTCGGACTTTATAAAAAAGTACTTTCTTTAACAGGTAAATCGCCAGTAGAATATATCCGCTCTTATCGGTTACTAAAATCCAAGCCCCTGTTGCTGAAATCGCAAATGACAATTGCCGAGGTAGCCTATGAAGTGGGCTTCAGCAATCCGAAGCATTTTACTAAGTACTTTAAGCAGGAATTTAATATACTTCCATCGGCATACGCCTCAACAAAACCCGATCACGACCTCATTTAGGCTGATTTGTTAACATTTGAGTACCTAATTGTTATCATTTGAATGCCCTTCTTTTTTGTTTCCGGATCTATCTTTAGAAATAAATCAACCAAGTATAAATTGTATTATTTCTATGCGAAAAATTAGGGGGGGCACCGTATTATTTATAGCTGGCGTTTTGCTGTTTGTAAATGTAAAAGGGCAAGTAAAAGGTTACAAGCGAACAGCTTCAGGAATTGAAATTCCTATTCAGCGTGCTGCGTCAGGAATTAAAAAAGTAAAGCTTCAACCAGTATCAGATCAGATTATCCATATAACAGCGACTGCAACGGATCAATTTCCGGAAGACAAGAGCTTAATGGCTATTAAACTATCCGATCCTGACGTTAAGTTTTCGACCAGTACCGCACAGGATCTTGTGATACTGAGTACTTCATCACTTACAGTTGAAGTATCAACCCTAAACAGCTTAATTACTTATCGGGATGCGAACG
>CBFGNP010000289.1:0-5984 GCA_965650095.1 uncultured Pedobacter sp.
GCAATAACAGCTTCAGAGAATTGAATTAATATTGTTCTTCGTGCTTCTTTCTGTATGTCAGGGGCATTCTCGTCATGGTACAGCCACTCTATACCAGTAGCCAGGTCTTCGGCCGACTTATACTCGGCCAAATATCCGTTTTCCAGGTGCTTTACCATATCAGGAATCCCCCCTGTTTTAAAGGCGACCACCGGAGTGGCGCAAGCAAGGCTCTCCATTACCGTGTTGGGCAAATTATCTTCCAGGGAAGGAGCTATAAAGACATCTGCCGCCGAATAGCATTTTGCCAGATGTTCATCATTATTTATTGAACCTAAAAAGGTGGTTTTGAACGGAAATTCTGGTAGCTCAACTTGGTCTTTATTGCCAAATATAACCAGTTCAATATTTTCCTTAACGATGCCCGGTCTTGTTGACAGATCATTCAGTGCATCAATAAGATAAGAGGTCCCTTTATGCTTGTCGTTCTTCGAGGGCATAAATCCACTCATCATTACAAACTTATCAGGATTGATCTTCAGTATTTTTTTAGCTTCTGATTTCACATAAGGCTTAAAAACCTGGGTTTCAATAGTGTTTGGAATTACTGTAACTGCCCTAAAACCCATCAAACTGCTTAATTTTACAGAGTTGGCCATCCAGTTACTGGGCGCAACAATATGGCAGTTGAGTTCCGAGTAGGCTTTCTTTTTACGCAACCAGTTTTTATGGGAAAGGTCGTTCTTACCACTAAACCTGAGCAGGGGGCAAAAACCACATTCCTTGTGATAATTTTCACAATCATACCGCACATGGCAGCCACCGGTAAAGGCATTGCTATCGTGAAAAGTCCATACCACGGGTTTTTCAAGCTCGTCCAGCTGGGCAAGAAATTTAGGCGAAAGAAATCCATGGTTTACCCAATGCAGATGAATGATGTCTGCATCCTTTACCTGAGGGTGATGAATTACCGAACGCCCAAACCATTGTATAGAAAACGGTGTTTTCATAGCTTTTGAAACGATTTTAGAAAGGTATCGTTCGGCGAGAATGTTAAAAATTGCTTTTGCTTTTTGCAAGAGGTTTTTACTGAGGGTGCCTGTTCTGGTACTTTCCTTAAATTGAAAGTACACCATTACTTCAGACGATGCGCCTGCTGCGTTGAGTGCATCATTCAGCCTTAAACAGGCTCTTCCTGCGCCACCATTTCCTTCATACGTATTCAGATGTACTACCTTCAATCTGCTCCTCCTTTTATGCGTTATGGATGCTTCATTTTAAATTTTGTGAGCACATGATTCAGATAGCGAAGCCCTCGTTGCAGGTAGGTCCCCTTTCTGTGTTTCAAGAAATGCCGAACCACCTGGTAAGCCGGTTTGTACTCCACAAGATCGTTCGGAAATTGGGTGATCCGTGAACTATTAATTTTTCCCTTATAGATCGTACTTACTCCCGAATGAACTCCCGAGCCGTCATGGCCAATATTTTCTATCAGCGATAGGGCCGGGTTCACTGACAGTCCTTTATTTAAAAAAACAGATGCGTACCATCTGATTGCCCAGGAATTATTTCTTCTATGCTTAAATTCCATCATATGTTTCCAGAAATTCATTCCTCCTTCAAGCTCAAACTGATATCTGGACTGCTCATCAAATCTGCCAATAAGCAGATCGATGTCGGGCTCAAAGTTTTTCCAGGCCCTGTCCCAGGTAGCCCAGGCCTGACTGCTGGCTATTCTCAGGAAAAAAGTTTCAGGCAGATCCGCAGCTGGGAGCGGATACATATATGCGGTAACATGCATCACTTTTTCCACATCATTATACTTATTCAGTGCGTCGTTGAAATATTGCAGGGTATAAGGTGAAGCCAGCACATCATCCTCCAGTACAATTGCCCTTCCATAAGTGGTACATAACCTGCTAACCCCATCAATAACCGAGTTCGCCAGTCCATAATTTCGTTCCCGCGCTACAACTTCAACGGACTTAAATCCGGTAACGTTACTGGCCAGTTCCCTTACCGCCTTCACATTATCCTCTTCGCCACTACGCGCACCATCAGAAAAAATGAACAACCTGGAGTCTTCCGCAAGATAATTCTTTTGAAGAAAATTGAGGGTTCTGCGCGTATGCTCAGGACGATTGTAAACAAAAAGAGCAATGGGAGCAAAATTCTGCATCTGCAATAAATTTGATGACTATTAAAACATTAAATACTGTATTAACCTGATGATTCAAATCTAATTATTGTAACTGATTTTCTGAGCCTAAAAGTTACAAGAATCTAATTTAAACGAAGACTCTTAGCAATAATTGCATCCAATTTACCAATCTGATCGGAAATGTTATAATTCTGAAGAATATGTGTACGGCCTACTCGCGCCATTTCCTGCAATGCTTCCGTATTTAAGCCCGCAACTCGAATCATCCGGTTTGCCATACCATTAACATCATATTCATCGACCAAAAAACCACTAAGTCCATCCAAAACAGCCTCCTTTATGCCAGCATGGCGTGTACTTACAATTGGCAATCCTGTAGCAGCAGCCTCAAGGATGGTATTCGGTGTCCCTTCCATGTCTCCATCAGGAGTTGTAACCGAATGTTGAACATAGCAGGAACTTTGCTTCATTAGTTCGCTGATCTTATCCGAAGAAACCACTCCTGTAAAAGTAATCTTATCAGATAAATTCAGCTGCACACTTAAGGCTTTCGTTTCTTCAAACAAAGGCCCATCTCCGGCCATGATCAATTTGGCTTCAGGAAACTGCTTTGAAACTGAAAAAAATGCATTTACAATGGCCTGTGGATATTTCTTAGCAACAAATCTTCCAACAAAAATAAACGTAAAGTTTTGTCCCTGCTGAGTTTCGCCCTTACGAAAACGCTCCGTATTAATCCCGTACGGATTTAGCACCAATTTATCATCGGGCGCACCTAATTTGCGAAGACTATTGATCATATCCTTAGAAACACCAATGATTGTCGTTGCATATTCAAAAGCTTTCAAATACCCTTCTTTATATTTCTGTACTGTAGGAATATGATGGGCATCGGCACCATGAAAATGGATAATCAGTGGAACATTCGCCATCTTACAGGCATCAGTAACCATCGCCCCTACCATTCCGTACTCTGCCAAAACAACATCAATTTTTTCCTTAACTAAGTAACGAACCAGGGCCTTCGTTCTAACCTGAATATTTTGCTTTTTAAAAATCCTTTTTTGAATTAAATAACTCATTAGTCCAAATTTAGATCGTATCAGAAAGGCCCCCGCATCATCATATAAAGGAAAATCTCCTCCATACAGCACCTTTTTATTACCCTTGAGTCTGTTAATATGCTCAAGGATAAATGTTTCAGAAAAGGCAGACTTACTTGGCTTGATAATGCAGAGATTATAATTCTTCATATTCGCTATTAAAATGCAATGGAAAACTGCTAAAAATAAGGCTTCTTTATTTAAATCCTACCCTGCCAAGGATATGATGATATAAAGCATTAAAATCCTCAGAGACCTTTGTAGTTAAAATTAAGATAACAAAGACCCCGGTTACAATAGCCGAGCGGATTAAAATATCAACGGGCATAAAGTCAATGTTTGGAATATATAATCCTATAGCCAAGGTAAACATCGAAATAAGCATAACAATAAGGTACCTCCACCCAAAAGGCTGAAGCTTAAATTTTACCTTGATAAACAGCCAGTACAGAAAGTTTAAAGTAAACATCACCATCAGATAAGCGATCACAGCACCTAATAGCCCGAAATGCGGAATAAGCAGCCAGTTTAGAAAAGCGCATACAAATACAGCCATTGTGACCAGGCTAGTGGTATACCTATAATATTTAGAAAGGTTAATGATCTGACCGTTTAATCCACCTGTAATGTCAACCAGGAAGGTTAAACCAACCAACACAAATACCCAGAAGTATTGTGCATATTCTGGTCGGTTCATTAAAGTCAGGATATGATCATAATTAACGATCAGGCCGATCAGGAGAAGGCAGCCAATGATGAACTGCACCATGGAAGTCTTTTTATAGATCCGGTCTATCTTTCTCAGGTCATTCTGTGCCCATGCCTCAGAAACGATCTGGTAAGATGTCCGGCCAAGGGCTTTCGCCGGCAGATTGATAAACACAGCAATTCCAAAAAATGTCCCATATATACCGACGAGCTCCAGCGAGCGGTCGGCCAAAACGCTAAGCATTAAAACAGCCATATTTTGCACCAGGCCAAAAGAACCTCCGCTGATCACGGAGAATAGGCCATAGTTTAAAAGTTCTTTCTTCCTTGCAAGAATTTCAGCCGAGATACCGTCCATTTTAAAATGGCGGCCACTTGCAATATTATACCAAAGCAGGCCTACAATCAATGCATTTGCAAACAGGTAGGCTGTCAAAAAAACATTATAATCCAATACAGCCGAAGCCATCAGCAAAACGGTGATACTTGTTATAAAACGAAGCAACACTTCTTTTAGGAACGCGGAATAGATATTCTTAAAAACTGTCCGCGCCAGGCTTTCCAAAACCGTAAACAGTAGTGTTAAAAAGGAAATCGGGATCAGGTAGTAATAATGTTCAACCATTAATCCAGCACCGGATTTTCCTTCATAATGTCGCATTACAAACCCTTTAAATAGGATAAACAGCAGCGTAAAAACCAAGAAACTAATCAAAGTCCATCCTGCAACAAGGGTAATAAATCCCTTATGTGATTTATCTTCCGTCCGGAATACGGGAAAATACCGCAGGATTACGCCATTAATCCCAAGTGAAGCAATTTGAGCATACAAACCTGAAACAGCAATCATTAATGCATAAAAGCCGATCTCTTCTTTTGTCAGTATGCGTTGGAACAGGATGATCAGGTTCAAAAACCCGAGTGCCGTTCCTGCATACATAATGATGCTATTGTAAAAGCCCTGCTTCTGTAGTAAATTCATTAAGACCGGTTGTGTTAGACACTATTTCAACTTACTGCGTACGGCGGCACGGCGCAATGTACTTCCTACTTTGTATATTCCTTTATTAAAAATCCGCATTAATTTCTGCTGGAAATTTACCGGTTTAGGTTGAAAAAAGGCGGCTTCAAAATCATTGTTCTTTTCAGCAACAATATGTGTATAATCTCCCTGGTTCCAAATATCTCTGATTTGGTAAAGCAGCACTTCAGTTCCTGTATCCGCTGCCAGTTTACCAATCACTTCGAAAGAAATATATTCATCTACGGGCTGCATAGTTTCTGGCCTGTGTTTTAAACACCATTTTAAGTTATGTGGCGTAGGTACAGAAAGAAATAACCTGCCTTTATTGTTTAACAACTTGGCAAGTGCCGCATGCACAACCGGGCGATCCGCTATAGCAATATGCTCATAAACATCCATAAAAATGATCAGATCAAATTTCTCATCGAAAGAATCTTCAGTTAATATGCCGCTTTGAAAGTTAAGATTGGAACCCGCAAACAACTTCTTTGCAATCTGGATAGAATGGGTACTGATGTCAAGCCCTGTAATCCGAGCCTCTGGCCAATGCTTACTCATTCTGAATGAAATGCTCCCAATTCCACAACCAACTTCAAGAATCCTTAAAGGTTTTACCGGTGCGTAATTAACAATGGTGGCCCAAGCCTCTTCAATCCGTGGATTGACCCGGATATAGTCATTTAATTTGTTCTTTACATGTTCATTGTAATATGAGATAACATGTTCGTTTGATTTCTCCTCCATTAATCAATTTATTTTGTAAAGTATCGGTTTTGGATATAAATAACAAAGGTTACAAATGTAAATATTTACTTGAATGTAAGCATCCGGTGCAGATAAAAAAGCGCTCAAATGAATAAAAACAGCCCGTAAAAAATAAACGGCTGTTCCGGTTAACGAAACAGCCGTTTGGTAAATGCCTGACTAAGCTATATTAAACAAATTTCTTAGCGTTGATTTTACGCTCATTCTCTGTTAAATAGATCTTACGTAAACGCATACTCGCAGG
>CBFGNP010000290.1:0-5975 GCA_965650095.1 uncultured Pedobacter sp.
ATTTTGTTTTTCTTAATCCAAATGAGGATATTGCTGTAATATTTAGCTAAAATACAAATTTATTAGATGCAGGACTTCCCCCTTTATTTTCAATTAGGTTGGCAACATATTTTAGACTGGCAGGGTTATGATCACATTTTATTTGTAATCGTGTTATGCGGAACTTATGCTTTAACGGATTGGAGAAAGGTATTGATCCTGGTTACCGCTTTCACTGTTGGTCATAGTGTTACACTCGCTTTAAGTGTGTTTAACATCATCAGTATTAAAACCTCACTAATTGAATTCCTCATTCCTATTACCATCCTGGTCACTGCCCTATCAAACGTTCTAAGTAAAAGACAAAAACCAAAAGGCCAGCGTTTTAAATATACAATGGCATTATTTTTTGGTCTGATCCATGGGCTGGGCTTTTCCAACTATCTGAAAAGCCTCCTTGGAAAAAGCAGCAGCATAACAGCGGAACTGTTTGCCTTTAATATCGGACTGGAATTTGGCCAGGTCATAATCGTCACCGGAGTTCTAATTCTATCCTTTATTCTGATCTGGATTGTAAAAATAAAGCGATGGGATTGGAATTTCTTTCTTTCATCGGCTATATTTGGAATATCGTTTGTAATGGCGGCTGAAAGGCTTTTTGCATTAATCCGTAGCTAACTTATTTAATATCAGATCATCAATGAATAAGAATCTCTTATTTTTTATTGCTGTTACCTGCAGCATAAATGCCTTCAGTCAGCATATCAACAACCCGGGCTCCAATCATGGGAATAAATTTGAACAACTGGGTACGATCATTTCCGATCCGAACCTTTACCGTTCCGCATCAGGTGCCCCCGGCCCTGCATACTGGCAACAACGTGCAGATTATGAAATCAAAGCAGAACTTGATGAAAAGAACCTCCGCTTAAATGGTGCTGAAACTGTTACCTATTACAACAACTCTCCTGATCCCCTGAGTTATTTATGGGTACAGCTCGACGAGAATCAGCATAAGGCAAGCAGCGACAACAAACTCACGGAAAGCAGCAGAATGACCGATCAGATGAACTATAAAGCATTATCTGATATCATCAATCCAGAAAATGACCTGGGCGTAAAAATATTAAAAGTAACCGATGAGAAAGGAACAGCCCTGCCTTATACCATCAACAATACCATGATGCGGATAGACCTCCCGTTTGTTTTGCAACCAAAGCAAAAATATAAACTTAAAATCAGCTGGAACTATAAAATATCCAACCGTATGGTTGATGGCGGCAGGGGCGGATACGAATACTTCAAGGAAGACGACAACTATCTTTTTACCATTACGCAGTGGTTTCCACGGATGGCCGTTTATTCTGATTTCCAGGGATGGCAAAATAAACAATTCGAAGGCAGAGGTGAATTTGCGCTCGCATTTGGGAATTATAAGGTCAGCATGACTGTCCCGGCCGATCACGTGGTCGGTGCCACAGGTGTCTGCCAGAATTATGCCCAGGTGCTCCGTCCGGCCAGTTTAAAAAGATGGAACGCTGCCCAGTCTGCAAAATCACCTGTAGAAATTGTGAATCTCCCGGAAGTAAAGTCTGCCTTGGGCAAAAAATCATCCGCAAAAAAGACCTGGATCTACACGGCCGAAAATGTCAGGGATTTTGCATGGGTATCATCCCGCCGGCTGGTTTGGGATGCTATGGCCACCAACATCAACGGAAAAAAAATCATGGCCATGTCTTACTACGGCCCGGAAGCTTACCCCTTGTACCATAAATACTCTACCAAGGTGGTCGCCCATACCTTAAAAGAATACTCGAAACATACCATTCCATATCCCTATCCGGTAGCCATCTCCGTAGAAGCCGCCAATGGCATGGAGTACCCGATGATCTGCTTTAACTACGGCCGGGCCGAGAAAGACGGCACCTATAGCGAAGCCATTAAATACGGTATGATCAGCGTCATCATCCATGAGGTAGGACACAACTTTTTCCCGATGATTGTCAATTCAGATGAAAGACAATGGTCCTGGATGGACGAGGGCCTGAACACCTTTTGCCAGTATCTTACCGAGCAGGCCTGGGACAACAATTATCCTTCCCAACGTGGTCCCGCACATAAAATTACGGATTACATGAAAATGCCAAAGGACCAGTTGGAGCCCATAATGACCAATTCCGAAAACATTATCAACTTCGGACCGAATGCTTATGCAAAACCTGCTACGGCGCTAAATATATTAAGGGAAACGGTAATGGGCCGGGCACTTTTTGATCATGCCTTCAAAGAATACGCAAAGCGATGGGCCTTTAAGCACCCCACACCGGCTGATCTGTTCAGAACAATGGAAGACGCTTCTGCGGTCGACCTTGACTGGTTCTGGAGGGGCTGGTTCTTCGGCACGGATCCGGTTGATATTGTTTTAGACGATGTGCGCTATTACCAGATGAACAGTATGCCGCCTTTAGCTGAGCAGAATGAAAATAAAAAAACGTACGACAGAGACCAGTATAACATCGGCAGGGAACGCAACCGCAGCGAGGGTATAAAATTCGCTGTAGAACAGGATACCAGTCTGCAGGATTTTTACAATAAGTTCAATCGTTTTGAAGTCAGCGAATCTGCGGATCAGGAGTTCCGGAATTATCTGAGCAGCCTTTCGGCAGATGAACGGAAACTCTATGAAAGCAAAAAGAATTTCTATGAACTTCACTTTTCAAATAAAGGCGGACTGGTCATGCCCATAATTATTGAGTGGACATTTACTGACGGCAGCAAGGAGCTGGACCGGATCCCTGCTTACATCTGGAGGAAAGACGAAAACAAAGTCACTAAAGTGTTTGCGAAAGACAAGGAAGTGGCATCGATACAAATAGACCCTTACCGGGAAACGGCTGACATTGATGAAAGCAATAATGCATGGCCCAGAAAAAGCCAACCTTCCCGGTTTGAATTGTTTAAACAGCAACGCGAACCACGTGGATCGTCGTCGGGAATGAACCCAATGCAGCAATCCAGGCAGCGATAGCCTGCTAAAAGAATCCCAGCTGGCCTTTATCATCAATCTTGATGTCCTCAGGATTGGTGATTTCAAAATCGACTTTCTTAACCGGCTTTTCCCCTTTTTCTGGCTCAGGCTCTTCTTTCTCCTTTTTTTCGGTCACAGCCTTTGCGGGTTTATCAGCCGCCGGGTTGCCCCATGCTTTTTTAGGTTTTTCCGGACTCGCCGCTTTTTCCACGGCCGGGCTTTCTTTGCCAGGCGGCAAGTTTTCAGCGGTAGATGCTCCGGATTCTTCAGCTGGTCCTGCAGTCTTCTCCGGGACGACCTTGCTTTCAAAAACTTTTTTAGCCTTTGGTGCCGGTCCTTCATCAAGAGATTCAGGCCCATCAGCCGCGTCATCCTCTGCATCAGGTAATGGAACCTCCTCTTCATCGGCATCTTTACTCAATGCAGGATCAACCAATTCCTCTTCATTGTTGTCCTGTACGATATCCTCTGCATCCTGAACAGGTTCATCTCCAGCTTCCTGCATTGTATTTTCCGACAGCATAGCAACCGCTTTGGCTTCTTCGGCCAATTCGATCTCTTTATTGTTAGAAATGGTGATGTTCTTAACCTCATGGGCAGTGATCCTGTTCCCATTCGCTTTAATTCCCTTCAGGTCAATAAATTCTGTCAATACAATTTCCAGCGTTTCTGGTATCTGGGTCTTGCCTTTCAATATATCTACCGTCAGTACTGCTGCAGGGTTACTGGTCAGGTACAAGAATTTAGAACCATTCTCTTCACTGATCAGGCTTAACTTTTTACCTACCGCAATCGCTTCGAATAAGAATCTCTTGATGAAATAATTTTTCGCTTTGCCTTCATACTGTACAACCGCGAAAGGCTTTTCGGGGTCAAACTTCTGAATGAGGATCAGGTCGGCATCAAAATGATTGCTCAGCTCAAAGGTGCTCAGCTCATACCAGCCATCTTTATGTACCTGTAAAATTTTGTCTTCGCCATCAAATTCTCCCAGATACTTACCTCTGCCGTCTACGTTAAGCCTTCTCAGAAGGTCATCATACCAGATCTTTAATCCAGATAAGGTAGACACGCCTTTACTCTTCAGCAAGATCTTTTTGATCGGGTATTTAGATACGATGTTTCCCTGTGATCCGCGGCCCTTGATGGCGATCTCTGCGAAGTCCAGGTCAAATTGTAATTTCTTTAATTTCGTATGGGGCTTAAGCTGTACGGTGATCAGTTCTGCCTCGCCATTTGGGTTTGCGGTGAAATACAAGACTTTAGAGCCCTTACTCCCCTTTGTCAGATCGTATTCTTTATCACGCGTAACCCCTACTACAGCAAAGCGCTTGACATAGGAGACCCCGCTGGAACCATCTTTATAAACCATGTTATAAATGGTGCGCTCATCCCCTTTCTTGAACACCTGCGCATGTAATATTCCTTTACCAACGAAAGTCTTATCAGCCACTTTGGTGATGATGCATTTTCCATCCTCCCGGAAAACGATGATCTCATCAATGTCAGAACAATCCGCAACAAACTCATCCTTACGAAGGCCTGTCCCTATAAAACCATCCTCACGGTTCAGGTACAACTTCACATTGGCAAGAGCTACTTTAGAGGCCTCCACACGATCGAACAGGCGAATCTCTGTTTTACGTTCCCTGCCTTTACCATACTTATCTTTTAGTTTCTGGAACCAGGCGATGGCATATTCCGTCAGGTGACGCAGGTGGTTTTTAACTACTTTTATTTCATCTGAAAGCGATTTCATTTGCTCGTCCGCTTTTTTAACATCAAAGCGGGTAATGCTGCTCATCGGTTTATCAATCAGCTTTTTAAAATCCTCCGGCAGTATTTCTCTATAAAGATCGGGTTTAAACGGTTCAAATAACCTGTTTAAAACTTCTACCACGATATCAAAATTCCCCGAATTCTCATATTCGGCATTTTTGTACATCCCTTCCTGAATGAAGATCTTTAACAATGAACTAAAGAAAATTTTCTCCTGCAATTCATGTAGCTTAATCTCCAGTTCCTTTTTCAACAATCCTTTGGTATGCAAAGTATTCTCGATCAGGATGTCATTAACACTTAAAAACTGTGGCTTTTCGTCCTTAATGATACAGGTGTTAGGAGAAATAGAAACCTCGCAGGAAGTAAAGGCATACAAGGCGTCGATCGTCACGTCCGGAGAAATCCCCGGCGCGAGCTGGATTACAATTTCTACATGTGCCGCCGTATTGTCTTCGATCTTCTTAATTTTGATCTTCCCTTTGTCATTGGCCGAGAGGATGCTATCGATTACCGAGCCCGTAGTGGTGCTGTAGGGAATTTCGGTGATGACCAATGTTTTTTTGTCCTTTTCCGTGATCTTTGCCCTTACCCTGATCCTGCCACCACGCATCCCTTCGTTATAGGCAGAAAAATCGGCCATCCCACCTGTAAAGAAATCGGGCAAAATATTAGGACGCTGGCCTTTTAGCGCTTCAATCGAAGCGTCAAGCAGCTCCACAAAATTGTGGGGCATTACTTTGGTAGCCAAACCAACAGCAATTCCTTCAGCACCTTGTGCAAGCAACAAAGGGAATTTAACCGGCAAAGTCACAGGTTCGTTATTACGACCATCATAGCTGAGCTGCCAGATCGTGGTATCACCATTAAATACCACTTCGTTGGCGAACTTGGAGAGACGCGCCTCAATATAACGGGGAGCAGCGGCATTGTCGCCCGTTATTGGGTCTCCCCAGTTTCCCTGGCAATCAATAAGCAAATCTTTCTGACCAATCTGCACCATGGCATCTCCAATAGATGCATCTCCATGCGGATGATACTTCATGGTATTCCCGATCACATTGGCGGCTTTATTAAAGCGTCCGTCATCCATCTCTTTCAGAGAATGCATAATACGACGCTGCACCGGCTTCAAACCATCATTGATGTGTGGCACAGCGCGATCCAGAATTACATAAGAAGCATAATC
>CBFGNP010000291.1:0-5959 GCA_965650095.1 uncultured Pedobacter sp.
AAGAATACTTTGGTTGGTTTGTTCCAGTAATTTTTTGGCGACTTCAATTCGCGTTTTCTGCAGGTATTCAATCATGGTATTTCCTGTGGCCAGTTTAAACCGCCGCTCAATATTCCGTCTACTCGCCGGGATTTGCTGCAGAATATCGTCAACCGTAGCCGCCTTATTGTACAGGTCTTCAATGCAGCGCTGCGTTTTAATTACCAGTTCATCGCCGTGATCACGGGAAGGAACAAAAGTGCCGAAGTAGCTTTGCTGGCCCCGGTTCATGTCTATTGCAAAGACTTTGGCCATCCTCACGGCAATTTCCCTGCTGCCATAATTATGGATCAGTCTCAATAGCAAATGAAAAGTGCTGGTTGCCCCACCACTGGTGTATATGCCCTGGTCGTACGTGATCACCTCATTTGCCCTTAAAAATACATCAGGATAATTGGCGGCAAAGGAGGTGCTGGCATGAATGTGGGTAGTGGCACTTTTTCCATTGAGCAGACCGCTTGCACCGAGCAAAAAAGCACCTGTACAAAAACTGGCGAGTTCAACACCTTCCTGGTGCTGCTTGCGCAGCCAGGGTAAAAACTCCAGGTTCTCCTGAACCGCCATGTTCAGATCAGCCGTGCCAAATGCGGGAATCAAGACCAGATCAGGTATGGCGGCCGATTTTAGGGGCTGGGGTTTATGGCCGTTAAAAGCCTGAATCTCATTCTCGCTGTTTTCAGCATAAAGCACACTTAAGTTAAACAGTGCTTCTTCACCGTTGGCCTGGTAATAGCTGTTTACGGTGTCAAATACATCCAGTATGGCCGCTACACTAAGCAGGCGATATTTATTAGTCAATAATAAAGCTACCTGTGTCATTATTTTTTTAATTGGGGAATGCAAATTAGGAAAAAAAAAGCAAAAAGAAAGGTCACCCGCTGGGAAAACGGGTGACCTCAAACTAAAAAATTAACAAATTACTATTTACCGCTTTTTTTGGCCTCCATTGGTTTCGCTTCTGCTTTAGCTGCTTTTTTAACTGCTTTTTTGTGATGTTTTGGTTTCGCAGCAGCTGTTGTGGCAGTTGCAGATTTAGTAGCTGGTGTTGTGTTTTGTGCGAATGCGCCGAATGTTGTTGCAACTAATGCTAACGCTAAAATTGTTCTTTTCATGTTATAAATTATTTAGTGGTTTTTTGTTAGTTCAAAGTTGCAAACACAAAATGAAGATTTGATGAAGAAGACTTAATCAGGAAAGATAACGCGGACCTGTGTGCCCCCGGCTTTTTTCGAATGGATAGCAATCTTAATATTGTGAAAAGCAGCGATGCTCCTGACGATCGCAAGACCAAGACCGTGGCTGTCTTCTTTTTCCGACTGAAGTTTTTCGAAACGAACAAATGCCTGTTCTACGACTTCTGCGTCCATTCCAATGCCGGTATCTGCGATTACAAGGATGAAACCGCCTGAGGATTGCTCACTGGAAATACTTATTGTACCTGCAGGGACATTATATTTTATCGCATTGCTGATTAAATTCGTCAGCATGATATGAAACAAGGATTTGTTTCCTGTAAAATCATGATCATCAGTCAGATTGATGTGCATTTCAAGTTCCATCATCAGCAGTCTGTGTTCCAATTCTTCATGTACTTCGGCGATCGTCTGTTTAACAGAAATTACATCTGACTTATTGTACTGGTTATTTTCAACCTTAGAGATCAGCAGCAGGCTGTTGATAATTGATTTTAGACGGCCCAGGGTTTTTAAAGACGCAAATAGTTTATTTTCTCCTTCCTGACTCAGCTGTTCGTCGTTCAGGAGATTTTCCAATCTGCTGCTGAGGATCGAAAGTGGCGTAAGCAGTTCGTGTGAAACGTTGGCAATAAATTCTTTTTCTGTAAGGAAAAGTGTGGCGATCTTATTCATCAGTGTGCTGATGCTCTGGTCCAGGGTCTTAAAATCATCCGTACTGGTTTTTACCGGCTTATAATTAAAATTAATCGGATCATTCACCTTATTAAGTTTTTGATCTATGATCTGATAAAACGGAGCTAGCAGCAATTGCATAAAGCCGATATCTATAATTAAGGTCAGGATTACTGCTGCAATCAGAATCCCGAAGGTAAACATAGAGATTGTACGCTCAAGCAGGGCCAGGGTCGACATGGTTTCGCCCAGTTCAAGCCGGTAGTTTTTTCCTTCATAGTTAAAATCTGTGATCAGGATCTGGAATTCTTCACTACTGCCCTCTATGCGTCGCACTTCCTGCAAAAATTGCTGTTTTATGGGATGATCTTCTTTTTTTATTTCTTTAAGAACAATGTACTCTTCACGCAAGAGGTTATAGTCTGTAAAGGTTTTTTGGAGCAAAAGATCGTTCAGCTCTATGTCAGACAAATTGGCTATCAGTCTGCTCTTTTTTTGTAACAGCCGCTGCTGAATATGGTTTACCGAAATGTGATTGATGGAGACCAGTATCACCATTCCCAGCAAAGTAATGATGGAAACTTTGGTCAGTGTATTATATAAAGCGAGTTTAAATTGTAGTTTCATGTAAGTGTCGCTTTTATCAACAGATAGATAAATTAGAAATTGATCCGGTATCCGATACTCCTTACGGTTTCAAACCAATCTATTGGGGCATGCCCTGCCAGCTTCTTACGTAGATTCTTGACATGTACATCCACAAAGTTTGAATCAGAATTTACTTCTAATATATCTCCCCAGGCATGTTCTGTAAGGTTAACCCTGGATATTACCCTGTTCTTGTTTAATACCAGGTAATTAAAGATCTCAAACTCTTTGTTTGTTAAGCCAATCCTTTCCCCCGCAAAGCTCAGTTTATGGTTTTTAATGTCCAGGATAAAGCCATGTACATTCACCTCGTTGGTTACCAGTTTATGTTTACGGCGAATGATGGCATGCATTCTGGCAAGCAATTCTGTTAGGGAAAAAGGTTTAGCCAGGTAATCATCAGCTCCGGCTTCCAGACCTTTAATCCTGTCGTCAACATCACCACGGGCAGTAAGGATGATCACAGCATCCTCACGTCCGGAGATCTTCTTTAACTGATGCAACAATTCAAATCCGTCGCCGCCTGGCAGTCCCAGATCTAACAGAATAAAATCATAAGTGTTTACAAAGATCTTTTCTCCAGCTGATGATTTTTTCCAGGCATGTTCTATGGTGTAACCCTCTTTGGCCAAAAATTCGCCCATTTCTAAACCCAGCGTTTTTTCGTCTTCAACAATCAGGATGTTCATATCGGTATCAGATAATATATGAAGCTAGTGAAAATTGCCAGTTTAAAAAACAAGCTGCTAAAGATAAATCTCCTTGCGGCTTGCTCTTGGTCAGGTATAGTATATTTAGCCGGTATAAAGCCACTCTTTATCGGATACTATACGGATATCAGACGGCCTGGTCCGTACAGTATCCGTACAGTATCCGTATAGTATCCGTTCAACATCCGTATAAGAGCCGTATAACATACCTTAGCTATAAGGCAGCTATCAGACTGCAGACCGATGCCTTTAAAAGATAGAACTGTTGATTATTTCCAGCCTCCTCCGAGTGCCCGGTATAAATTAACTATCGACTGCAATTTTTGCAATCTGTCATTTATCCCGTTCAGCTGGGCAGCCAATAAGCTTTGCTCTGAGGTTAGTACATCTGTATAGTTTGTGGCCGAACTGTAGCGTAATAATTCTTTGGTAAAATCAACCGCTTTGGTTAGCGAAGCGATTTGTTTTGCCCTTGTACTTTCTTTTTCTGCTGCAGCCTGATAAGCATAAAGCGCATTCGATACTTCCTGTCCACCAGTTAACAGCGTTTGCTGAAAACTGAAAAATGCGATTTGCTGTTGCGCTTCGGCAGTTCTTAAACGTGACTTATTCTGTCCTTTATTAAAAATGGGTTGGGTAAGGCCACCAATTAAATTGTAGAACACAGAATTATCGAAGAAGTTTTTAAGGCTTAAGCTGGATAAACCTCCGTTAGCTGTTAAAGTTAAGGAAGGATAGAAAGAAGCTCTGGCTACGTTTTTGTTTTCAAATGCAGATCTAAATGCAAATTCTGCTGCCTGCACATCAGGCCTATTTTGCAACAGCTGGGCCGACACTCCGGTTTGCAGATCAGTATATACCGTTTGCTGATCCAATGTTGAACGGTCTATCTTTCCCGGGCCTTTTCCCAGAAGGATACTCAAAGCGTTTTCCGTCTCCCTGATGCTCCTTCTCAGATCGGGCAGGGTAACCTCTGCCGCATATAAATTGGCCTCGCTTTGTACCACTGCGGCGCCATTTACCACTGCACCTTCTTTCAAAGATTTCATGGTTTCCACGTCAGCACGCCTGATCTTGATGGTTTGCTCGGTAATAGACAATTGTTTATCCAGCGCCAGGAGGTCATAATAAGCATTGGCGATGTTGGCAATCAGCTGGGTTTGCACGGCTCGTTTTGCTGCATCGCTCTGCAGTAATGAGGCATAAGCCGATCTTTTTGCACTGCTTAACTTACCCCAGATGTCCGCTTCCCAGCTGGTGCTCAGCTGTGCCCTGTAAGTTTGGGTTTCCGTTCTAATGTTTACGCCTGGCGGAAAGTTAAGCGCGGCTTGAGACTGCTTGGTATCAGTTACCGAGAGGTCGCCCGTAAGGCTCGGTAATAGAGCTGCTCTGCTTTGCAGCAAGGTAGCCTCAGCAATTTTAATCCTTTCTATGGCCTGTTTCAGATCCAGGTTCTCATTTATACCTTGTTGAATCAATGATTGCAGTCCTGCATCGGCAAATAGCGTTGTCCAGGGCAGATCGGCAATAGTTGTACTGTCTGTCGCAGCGTGATCGCGGTATAAGTCGTTACTGTTCAAAGCCGGACGTTCATATTTCCTGGTTACGCAGGCCGTTAAGGTCAGCACAAAAAATCCGATGATGAAATAATATTTATGATATCTGTTGTTCATGTTTTTCTAAAATTAGTGTTCGCGGGTGTCAGCTTCTGGGAAATCGAGCGAGGCTTGTTCTTTGATTACACCGTCTTCAAAAGGTGATTTACTGCTTACTTTTTCCGCCAGCGTCTGGAACACGATAAATAATGCAGGGATTACAAAAATGCCGAATACTGTACCGATAAGCATACCACCTACAGCACCGGTACCAATTGATTTGTTTCCGGCCGCACCAACTCCTGTCGACAGCATTAAGGGCATCAAACCTAAAATAAACGCGAAGGACGTCATTAAAATGGGTCTAAGCCTTGCTGTTGCCCCATCTATTGCTGCATTAACAATACCCATACCTTTCCGCCTTCTGTCTATCGCATATTCTACGATCAAAATTGCATTTTTAGCAAGCAGGCCGACCAGCATGATTAGGGTGATCTGTGTATAGATGTTATTGTCAATTTTGAATATTTTGTCGAAAATGAACACGCCGGCCAAACCAACAGGGAGTGAAATTAACACTGCCAGGGGTAAAATATAACTTTCGTATTGCGCGCACAGCAGGAAATAAACAAATATTACGCAGAGCAGAAAGATAAAGATGGTTTGATTTCCACCTGCCATTTCCTCACGTGACAGACCTGAAAATTCGTACCCGTATCCGGTCGGTAAGTGCAGTTCTGCTTCTTCCTGGACTGCTTTTAAAGCATCTCCTGAGCTGTAGCCGGCATTTGGGTTGCCGGTAACTGATATTGAAGTATATAAGTTGAACCTGGATATCACCTGTGGACCGTAAACTTTCTTTAAGGTAATAAATTCGGAAATTGGTGCCATTGTTCCGCTGGCGTTGCGCACATAGATATTGGTTAAACTTTGCTGATTGGCCCTGTATTTGGCATCGGCCTGAAACATGACCCTGAATTGTTTTCCGAATTTGTTAAAGTTTGATGCATATACACCACCATAATAGCCCTGTAAAACACTTAAAACATCTGTTACGGTAATGCCAGCCTGTTTAACTTTAGCAACGTTTACGTTGATC
>CBFGNP010000292.1:0-5944 GCA_965650095.1 uncultured Pedobacter sp.
TCAAGCCGGAAGCGGATCCCTTGTACCAGATCCAACGCGTAATAAAAGATAAAGTGACCATTGATATATTGAAGGATTTTAAATTGAAGTTGGAGGAATATGTATAGTCTGTTTAGTACGAGTTCTGATAAAGCAGGTTTTAGGCTGCAATACATGGAAGTGTACAATTGGGGAACTTTTGACGGCGAGATCTTCCGGATCTCGCCCAAAGGAAATAATTCCTTGCTTACAGGAGCCAATGCTTCGGGCAAAAGTACTTTTATCGATGCCCTGCTGACCTTATTGGTGCCGGTTAAAAATGACAGGTTCTATAACCAGTCGTCGGGCGCAGAAAAGAAAGGCGACCGCACGGAAGAAAGTTATGTGTATGGACATTACGGTAACATTCAAAGAGAAGGGGAAAACAGTACAACAACCCAGAAACTTCGCGACCATGCCGCATACTCGGTCCTGTTAGCCTGTTTCGAGAATACCGACGGGCAGGTGGTCACTTTGTTCCAGTTGCGCTGGTTCAGCAATAATGAGCTAAGGCGTTCCTTCGGAATCGCCCGCATCCCCCTGGAGATCGAAAAGGATTTTACACCTTTTGATGGAAAAGGAAACTGGAAAAAACGCCTGGAAAGACTGTATAATACCGGAATCCAAAAAAAACGGATAGAATTTCAGGATGGGCCTGTCAAGTACGGAGAACGTATGGCCCAATTGCTGGGCATGCGTTCTGTAAAAGCCTGCAGTTTATTTAACCAGGTGGTCGGAGTTAAGGTTTTAGATGATCTTGACGATTTTATCCGCGTAAATATGCTAGAGCAGTTGGATGCGGAGTATGAATTCCTGCAGCTCAAGGATAACTTTATGACACTGATGGATGCCAAGGTGAACATTGAAAAGGCCAAAGAGCAGATTGCACAATTGGTCCCCATTCATGAATTGGCCATGCAGCTCGAAGAAACCGAGAAAAGACTAAAGCGCCTGGAAGCGGATAAGGAAATAGCAGTGTACTGGTTCACCGCAAAGGGAACTGAGCTTACCGCATTGGAATTGGAAGCCCTGAAGGTTAAGATGGCGGTATTGAACGATGAGATCGGGACCCTGAAGGCGAAAGAAGAAGACCTTAAGATCCAGGAACGCGATCTGGCGATTGCCATAGCAAATGATGAGGTTGAAGTGCAGATGGAGAAACTTGATGGGGATATTGCCAAACTGGAACGCAGCCGCGAAGCTTGCAAGTTTCGGGCCGACAGCTATAATGCCCTGGCGCTGGGCCTCGACTTGCCCAAAGATCCGGACCGGACGGTATTTGATCAATCAAGGCTACTGGCCGGACAAAAGAAAATAGATTGCGACAGACAGCGCCAGGCAGAGGATGAATGGATACGAAGTGCCCGCAACGAGGAAGACCAGCTGAACGGCAAAGTAGAAGAATTGAGGACTACCGTTCTCTCGCTTCAAAAGAACAAGAACAATATTTCGGGACGTGAGGCCGATATCCGGGAAGATATCCTTGCCCACATTGGTGCAACAGCTGAGGAACTGCCTTTTATTGGCGAACTGGTAAGGGTACGCGAGGAAGATAGCCAATGGGAGCCAGCCATCGAAAAGGTGCTTCATAATTTTGCTTTGCGCATTGTTGTGCCTGAAAAATATTATAGAGAAGTAAATACCTACGTGAATAAAACCAACCTTCGTGGTCGCATTACTTATCAGCGTTTTCAGGGGCATACCTCTATGGGTAACTTGCGTCATCATAGCTATGACGACAACCTGCTGGTAAATAAACTGGAGTTTAAGACTTCAAGCAAGTATGCAGAATGGCTGGAAGAGATGATTAGCGGACAGTTTGATTATGCCTGCGCAGAAAGCCTGGATGAGTTTAATCAATTTTCGGAAAAAGCACTCACCATGCAGGGGCTGATAAAAGGTATGAAAGGTAAGCATGAGAAGGACGATAGGGCACATGTTTCCCGGCGCGAGAACTTTGTTTTAGGATGGGACAATAAAGAAAAGATTGGTTTACTGAAGAAAGAACTGGAGCTGCTGCAGGAACAACAGCAAAAAAATACAGAGCTGATTAAACGCTTAGGCAAAGGTTTAGCTGAAATTGATTTAAGGAAGGAAAGATTGTCAACATTTCTGTCTGCCTACTCAGGTTTTGATGAGATCAACTGGACTGTTTTTGCTGCTGAAATCCAGCAAAAAGCAGGGATGAGACAAAATCTGGAGAAGGCTAATGATAAAAACCGTGTGCTAAAAGAGCAGTTTAAAGCCGTTAAAGTATTGTTGGGTGCCAACACACAGGAACTTGAACTTAAAAACAGGCAGAAATACAAGCAGGAGGACAGGCTGGAAGAGCTCCAGCATGAACTGGACAGGCACAGGGCAACGCTGGGCATATTTCGGGATAAACAGGTTGACATTGCCGGATTTGAAGCTGCTCACCCACATTTGAAAGAGATTGATTACGCTGGTTTTACCATTGCAAACGATGCATTCAGAGAGCACAACCGGAATGAGACCACCCGCCTGGAAAGAGAAAGAAACACCAAGGAACATGCAGTAGTCATCAAGATTAATGCTTTCAAACAACCTTCAGAAGAGATCACGCAAAAGTTTAAAGACTGGCGTGCGGATGTGAGCATGTTACCTGATGCTTCCAACCTGGAATTTATAGGGGAGTATAACAATTTCTTAAAACGCTTGCAGGAGGACAACCTGCCGAAGCACGAGAAAAAGTTTGATGAATATTTACAGGAAACCATCACCAATAAGATCGCTGATTTCAGATTATTTTTTGAGAATTGGTCGGATACCATTAAAGAAAACATCAATGTGTTGAATGATGCTTTGAACGGCATAGATTTCAAAAGCAATCCCAAAACGTATATACAGCTGGTCATACCCCAAAAGATTAGTGAAGATGTGAAAGAATTCAGGAGCTTGCTGCAAAAGGCCATCCCCAATGTGAAGGCCATTGAAAGTGTGCCTGATGGAAAGCGCCATCATTTTGAACAACATATAGAACCTTTGATCCACAGACTTGAAAAAGAAGAGTGGCGCAGAAAGGTAATGGATGTTCGGGGCTGGTTTTCGTACAAAGCTGAGGAGTTTTACAAGGAGACGGGGACAAAGTTTAAGACCTATGAAAATATGGGGCAGCTATCTGGTGGAGAAAAAGCCCAGTTAACCTATACCATTCTGGGATCCGCTATCGCCTATCAGTTTGGGCTGACAAAAGAAGGATTGCAGTCTAACTCCTTTAGGTTTATTGCTATTGATGAAGCCTTTAAAGCCCAGGATGAAGAAAAAGCGAGGTTTTTGATCACCTTGTGCAAACAGCTCCACCTTCAGCTGTTGGTGGTAACTCCAAGCGATAATATCCACATTGTAGAGAATGATATTTCTTTTGTCCATTTTGCCGAACGACGAAACGAGCGGAACTCCTGGTTGTATGATATGCCTATCGAACAGTTCCTGGATGAGCGGGAACAGTTTGGCGCGGCATGATCTTCCGTCAGAAATCAGGTAAACGTAGCGGCCAGAGATTTGCGAACCATAAAAACCAGTAAAGCATAATTAAATCAGATAGATTTATTGTTTAATTATAATATATTCGTGTGTTAACAGATAATTGGATATAGCACCGATTTGTTGTGAATTTCTGGATGGAAGTCAGATGGTATCGGCATTGATCCATGAAGCAAGGAAGGCGTTTTGAATTTTCGCAATGAAATTAAACTATGTATATAGAAGGAACCACTGGTATGAGTATGCTTACTACTTTATTAAGCGAGATAAGTGATACAAAGAGAAAGATGAGTAAAACAATTACTCAACAACTGTTTTTGGTTGATAGGGCGTTAATAAATGACATTATCGGGCATCAGCAGAGTACGGATAAACTGAAGGCAGGTTTGTATCTGAATAAGATCAGAGAACAGCTGGCAGAAGTCAGGCAGGACATCAACAACAGATTGATCCCTCATATGGAGGAGCTTGGTCAAGAGGACAGGCTAAAGGTGATTAAAGATATCAGCGCCAGTTTAGATCGGCTGGACTTAATTAATGCAAAAGG
This sequence comes from uncultured Pedobacter sp., assembly GCA_965650095.1. GTDB lineage: Bacteria > Bacteroidota > Bacteroidia > Sphingobacteriales > Sphingobacteriaceae > Pedobacter. Next base: position 4,070 of record CBFGNP010000292.1, read on the forward strand.
TTAAATCTGATTAATGCAAAAGGTTAAATCTGCGCCCAGATCAAGCCAGATTGAACTCATCCTTCAGGATCACCATCAGCTTTTTGATGGAGGCAACTAAATGCGCATCTACCGTCTTCACGGAAATATCCATGATCTCGGCGACTTCCTTATAGCTAAAACCATCTTCCTTGATCAGTTTAAACACCAGCTTACCTTTTTCAGGGAGCGTATTGATCGTTTCTTCCAGCCGCTTCCTTAATTCATCGTTGATTAGCAATTGCTCGGGACTTCTGATATGGAGGTGAACGCTTATATCCAGATCATCCAGCGAAATGAACTCACGCCTGCTTTCTTTTTTGATCGCATTCAACGATAGATTTTTGGCAGTGATGAATGCATAAGATCTTATATTCTTTACAGCAGTGAGTGCTTCCCGCTTTTGCCATAGGATCAGTAACACGTCACTCGCAATTTCCTCAGCAAGTGGCCCGGATTTTAAAAAGCATAAAGAAAATCTGGTAAGGGGAGCAAAGAGTAGCGTAAACAGCCTCCTGTACGACGTTTTGCAATTACGTTTAGCCATGGCGGCTATCAATATGGCAATTTCGTCGTACATGTTAGCGGATTATAGTTGGTTAACCAAACTTAATTAATTCCTTTATTAAATCAAACAGCGCGGTTGATTTTCTACCGCGCGCTGTACTGCGGCAAATTTAAACATCCGCTCCCTGGAATACCCAGAATTATTGCGTCAGGCGTTGTTTTTGTTCCAACAGCTTTTTTTTCAATGTGCTGTAGGGTACCTCTTGCACGCTTACTTTCTCATCAATAGCAATAACAGCGGCTGTTGCTGCGGATTCGCCCAAAATCATAAAAACGGGTTCCATTCTCGCTGATCCGTACGCAATATGCGAACTGGACAAACAAACCGGCACAAACAGATTGCTGCATTCGGAAGCTTTAGGTACAATGGCGCCATAGCCTATGCAATATGGCTTTGGTGCTTTTACACCGATATCGCCCTCATTCTGAACAAAACCCTTTTCAGTGACATAGCGCTGCGTATTGTGAGAATCCAATGCGTAAGAGCCCATTCCTATAGGTTTTGGCACCTCTTTTTTGCCAAGCACTTCATTTTCAGTCATCACATAGTCGCTTACCATTCTTCGGGCTTCCCGGATGTAGAGCTGGTGCGGCCAGTTGCCATTGTCCTTGAATTCATCTTTGGCCAGTCCCCATGTTTTCAGCCTGTTTTGCACAGTTGCCGGTACGCGCTTGTCGGTGATCATAAAATAATACAGCCCTTTCTGATAATTTTCATGTGCCTTAATGATCGCTCTTCGTTCCTCATAGGAGGCTTCCGGATAGGTATAATTCATCCCTATATAATCGCTGCTAAAAGGGCCATGGTTATTCGTATCGGTCTTTCTGTTCGGTATATCGTCAAACTTATTAAATAGTTCTGTCCAGCCGCTCTGGAATACCCTTGCCAGCAACTCGTAATCCCTGGGGTTATAGTTGTCGGGTTTTGGGAAGCTGACCCTGTTCTTCGGATGATTGGTCATGCACATCCGGAAGCAATAAGCCTGGATCTTGTTGTCGCCCGCTCCTTTTATTCCCGGCGCCTGCTCAGAAATCCCCGCAAGCAGGCCGCTGCTTTTATCTCCTGGAACCTGATATGGACTGATGGCAGTTTTAAAATGGTGTCCGTGCTGAAAGACTTCCGTTTGCACGCCGTTCCATTGTTCGCCATACACTGAATTTGCTTCCCGGCCGATATGGTAGCTTACTTTTGAAGCGGCCATAAGGTCACCTTCATAGGTCGCATCGATAAACATTTTCCCTTTAAATACTTTTCCGCTCAGCGTTTTAAAAGAAAGGATCTTCCCTTTC
>CBFGNP010000293.1:0-5926 GCA_965650095.1 uncultured Pedobacter sp.
GATTTGATACGGGTTGCTTGGTAATTTCAGTACCTTTTACCTTACTGCTTGAGCCCGTGCTCAGTCTGCGGGTGGTATTGCTGTAAGCCATCACCATGACCTCGTCCAGCCTGGCAGTACTTGGCAACAGCCTGATGACCATCTGCTCCTTTCCTACCGGTACCTCTTTCAGCACATAGCCAATGTAACTGACCTGCAGCACATCGGACTCCCCGATACCTGGCAGATAAAACTCACCGTTAGCATTCGTATTCACGACTTTTCCTGTGCGCTTCACACGAACAGACGCCCCTTGCAAGGGGGCCGACAAAGAATCCAGTACCCGTCCCCGTACATCGATATCAGCAAAACGGGCAATAAGCTTTTCAAAAAGCGAGGGGTCATCTTTCTTTTTAATCGCTACAATCTTTCCATCTATCTGGTAGGTCAGATTGAGGCCCGACAGCAGACGGTTCAATGCCGCTGCAAATTCAACGTTTGAAACAGAGATACTCACCTTCTGGTCGTCAGCAATCACTTTTCCATCATAATAGAAGCCATAGCCTGTTTGCTTCGTGATTTCTCTAAGTGCTGACTTCAGTGAGCCGTTCTGCTGTTTTAGGGTAATGCGTTGCCCGAAGGTCGAAGCGCTTACCTGTAAAAGGGATGCTATTAAAATCACGGTGGTTAATCGCATAATCAGCATTATTTTACGATACAGCCGGTTGGCCATACCGAAATTCCTGGTATAAATTTTATACATTTACCTAAAGTTTGGTTATTTGCGGTCTGCCCCCAGCGGTCGAAAACTCGTGGCATTCTGCAGTTCTACAGTTGATTTTTATTGATTGTCCAAACACAAACCAGGGGTGCTTCACTTCTGGTTTGTTTATATACGCTCCTACGTTATCGTAGATATCTGATCATCTCTTCTTCAATTAATGGTGAATAATCTGTTGATTTTCTTTGCTATATCTATTCCGACACATACAGTTTCCTTCCGTCGATCTTAAAGTGAACTTGTCCTGTGGACTCGATGGATTTCAAAACGGCTGAAAGCTTACTGTTCCTGGGGATCCAGCCCCCGGCCTCCAGGTTTTCGGGTACTGAGCCATTGTAGATGACCTCGATGTCATACCACCTGGCAATCTTTCGCATCGCCATCCTGAAATCCATCTTGTCCAGGAAGAATTCATCCTTCTTCCAGTCTGTCACCGCTTCCAGATTAGCTTTCCTGATCCTGATCGCTCCCCGATCATTAATGGCCTGCTCGCCAGGCTTCAGCATTTGATTCTGGCTGCCGGCAGTCAGCCTGACCGAGCCTTCCAATAAGGTGGTTGCCACCACCGCTTCATCCGGATAAGCATTGATGTTGAAATGTGTTCCCAGCACCTCGACTTCCTGTTGATCTGTTTTTACGATAAAGGGATGTTTGCTGTCCTTTGCGATTTCAAAATAACCCTCACCGCGGAGCGCTACCCTTCGCTCCTGCTGACCAGCAAAAGACAAGGGATAGCTCAAGGACGAAGCCGCATTCAGCCAAACCGAAGAGCCGTCAGGCAAACGAATCTGATAGGTCTCTCCCTTAACAGTAGTTAGCGTGTTGAGCTTATCATTTTCCGGGTCATTTCCTTTAACCTGATAGATCAGCTGTCCTTCGGCGGTTTTGGTAATCATCACCCCTGCTTCCTGCGCCAGTTTCCCGTTTGCAGCATCAGTTAACCTGATTGTTTTTCCATTCGCCAGCGTTAAAGTCGCGCCAGTCTTACCTGGTGCAATATCATTGGCGTAAACAAGCTGATTTGTGCTCCGCTCTTTTAGCGCTGATCGGTAAAACCAGATCCCCACCGAGATGACCATTGCAGCGATCGCGGCAGCAATTCCAAAGCTTGCCCATAAAGGTACTGACCTCCGCTTTGTGGGAGCAACCTGGCCCCGCTCTGCGATCACTGACCACATCTGATCACTTATCGCACAAAGTTTTTCATCAGAAAGATCCAGTTCCTGGTTTCTGTTCAGCTGAAAAAGCCAGAGCTTTACTGCCTCTTCTTCTTCGGGAGTAGCATTGCCTGCTTCAACTTTCTCTAAAAAGTTCTTTATGTTTTTCTTGGCCATAACTGTGAAAGACTGAATTCATTCAACTGATACTAAGGCGTACAAGCCCTGATGAATAATTACTCCGAGTTAAGAAAATGTGATTTAAAATGAAGATTAAACCACAACATATTGAATATCAGTCACAAAAATTTTAAATCAATCAGGAATTTAGAATAAAAAGAATGTAGATCAGCACACCAAGCTTGTTTTTCAGGTGTTTGAGGCTACGCTGGAGATGAACATTAACCGTATGTTCGGAGATGCCCAACTGTCGGGCAATCTCCTTTGCGCTGAGATTTTGCTGATGCTTTAACTCATAAATTTCTCTCATCCGTGGCGGCATCGAGGCAATCTCTTTGTCAATCATCTCCCTCACATCCTTTTCACGGATCAGGAAATCAGTTTCCTGGCTGTCCACATCAATGAAATATTCGCCCTGGTCTATATACTTCCTGATGGCCTTCTGATGCCGGAAAATATCAAGAATTTTATTGAGAACAGACTTATACAGATAACTGGCAAGGGAGCTTTTTAACGCAACCTTCTCCCGGTTATTCAGCAACCACACGAAAACGTCCTGAACCACATCCATCGCCTCTTCCTCGTCCCGGAGTTTCTTTACAGCAAAAATATACAGCAACTTATCATACCGGATGTAGATTTCCTTAAATGCATCATCATCCCCAAAGCGAAATCGTTCAGCAAGTTCCGGGTCGCTATATTTACTGTAATCCGCCATTTGTATTTTGATCCCCCAATCAGATTAAGGAAGAACGCATGCAATGTAAATAATATTTGCCATATGGTATTACTCCTAAAACAGGTCCCGGGAAATAGGGCCTCCTTGATCATCTGACGTAATTATTGTTCAACTTTTTGTTGATATGTCTCATATTTCGCATAAAACACAGCCCAGTTTACAGATAAAAAACTGAAAATCAACGACTAAAAAAAATCGTTCAAAGGCCAGGAAATTATCCATCATTCCAGCGCACAATATAATGATGCGATTTATATATTTTTGAACAAACCAGATATGCAGCCCATACTTTTATTTGCTTTTTTTAAAATGGTGATATTTTTTGCAGTTTTTTGCCTGCAAGGGGCAATGCTTCTTTATTTAACCAACGTTCAAAAATGAAACCATCATGAGCTAACGCTCAAAAACAGTGTTGAATAAAACTCATGACAGCTTCATAACCATAAAAAGACAAATTATAATCCAATGAAAAAATTGAGTTTTCTTCTTTTCGTCTTTATGGTGGCGACCGCAACTGCGCAGGTCAGTCTCCAAAAAACATTTACCAATCCCATTCTGCCATCCGGGCCAGACCCCTGGGTGGTTTTTAACAAGGGGTATTATTACTATACTCATACCACCGGGAAAAACCTGGTCCTATGGAAATCGAAAAGTGTGGTTGATATGAAGAACGCGGTTCGCAAAGTGATATGGACGCCCCCTGCTGGCACGCCCTATTCAAAAGAGATCTGGGCACCGGAAATACATTATATTCAAAAAAAATGGTATATGTATTTCTCAGCAGACGACGGGGATAACAAAAATCACCGCCTCTATGTCCTGGAAAATAGCGCTCAGGATCCCACTGAAGGGGAATGGGTATTTAAAGGCCAGATCACTGACGCCAGCAACAAATGGGCCATCGATGGTTCTTTATTTGAACACCGGGGGAAACTATACATGATCTGGTCCGGCTGGGAAGGCAATGAAAACGGTACGCAACATATTTATATCGCCCGGTTGAAAGATCCACTGACCGTCGAAAGTTCGCGGGTGAAAATTTCCTCTCCTGAGCACCCCTGGGAACGATTTGGAGACTTGCATCATGGCGCGACCCCGAATCATCTGGATGTGAATGAAGGACCTGAAATCCTGAAGCATGGTTCCAATCTTTTTCTTATTTACTCGGCCAGTGCATGCTGGACAGATACTTATGCCCTGGGCATGCTCACTGCGAATGCCGATAGTGACCTTCTTAATCCCGGCAGCTGGAAAAAAACCGCAAGTCCTGTATTCAAACAATCACCGGAAAACAGCGTGTATGCAACCGGTCATAATGCGTTTTTCAAATCGCCGGATGGTACTCAGGATTGGATCTTATACCACGCCAATTCCTTACCGGGAAAAGGTTGCGGCAACGAACGTTCTCCAAGGGCACAGCCATTTACCTGGCGGAAAGACGGAACTCCGGATTTCGCAGTACCGCTTGCAACCAGTATACCTATTCCGGTACCTTCAGAAGCGAAGTAAAAGATGTAACACAACCCTGTTTATTTTTATCCTGCAATTATTTTTTTTAAAAGACTAGGGAGTTCTGCAAAAAATATTGTCTTACCTCTATAACCGGATATTAAATTACCTAAGCGGGCATGAATGATCATCGCATCATCGAGTTGTTAAGCCGTAAAATGGCTGGAGAAATTTCGGAGGCCGAATTGATGGAACTCCGTCAACTTATGGCCGGTTATCCGGATGTGGCCTACTATGAAGAAATCCTTAAGCAAATATGGGCTAAACCAAAGACCGATAGCAACATAGTTGATCATTTTGAAAAGCATATGTTAAAATATGCAGAACATTTTGATGTGGAGGGGGAAAGGAAAGATCAGGAACTGGAAGCACCGTCGAAAAGAAAATGGAGCAGCTACAGCCTGCCTGTTCTCTCCGCACTATTACTGGTTCTCGTCGCCGCAATATTCCTTTACCATCCGGGACCTGATGACATTCAGGTAGCAGATACAGAGATCATCTCGGGAAAGGGTATCCGAAAAAACATCATGCTGCCCGACGGCACGAATGTCTGGCTCAACTCGGAAAGTAAATTGTCGTACGATAAAACCATGGTAAATAGCGAATTTCGCGTTGTTACACTTAGCGGAGAAGCTTTTTTCGATGTCAAACACGATAAAAAACGTCCTTTTTTCATTAAAACTGCGAAAATATCCATCAAGGTTTTAGGCACCTCTTTTAACGTGCGGGCCTATGAAAATGACCTGCGCACGGAAACTACACTGATCCGTGGTTCTATTGAACTGTCTGTTAACAACCGCCCCAAAGAAAAGATCATCTTAAAGCCTTCGGAGAAGTTTATTCTGAATGAACAAAACGGTTCTGCTGCAGAACATGCACCTGTAAAGGCTGCCAAACTGATCATTGAATATGTGGCGCCGGTCATTGTGGCCGACAAAGCCTATGTAGCAGAGACCTCATGGAAAGAAAATTACCTGGTGTTCAAAAATGAATCGATGGGCGAGCTGGTCCCAAAACTGGAGCGCTGGTTTAATGTGAAGATCACGGTCAAAAATCCTAAAATAAACGACTTCCGTTATACCGGTGTATTTTCTAAAGAAACCATAGACCAGGCTCTGCTGGCCATGCAACTAACCAAACACTATAACTTTAAAATCAAGAACCATGACATAGAGATCTACTAAAAAACATCAATCGGGAGATGCGACAACACCCCCCGATTATGAATCATCAGCAGTAGCTAACGCTACCTTTTCAGATTTATTTACTTGTAATCACAAAATTATGAAATATAAGGAACTATGCAACAGTGTTCTCTTAAGGTATTTTTTGTCTAATATTTTGTCAACCAAACTCCTGTTAATGCTTAATTGGACCATCATTTTAACATTAGTTTTATGCATCAGGGTTTCCGCAAACGGCTACTCACAGAACAATGTGAGTATTGAAGCAAAGGAGATCCGGATCAAGCAGGCCTTTTCGCTCCTGGAGAAAAAGGGAAATATCCGCCTGCTCTACAGCGAGGAGTTTGAAGGACTGAACAATAAAGTCTCTATTCATGTAGGCAATACTCCCGTGTTG
>CBFGNP010000294.1:0-5909 GCA_965650095.1 uncultured Pedobacter sp.
TTGCATTTTCAGCATCAGCCGCTTTCTCTCTTGCTTGCTGTAGTTTTGCCAGCCTCTTTTCTTCTTCGGCCGCGGCTTTCTCCGCAAGCGCATCTGACTGATTTTGAAGTTTCTCTTGTCTGTTTGTTGATTCCGTTAAAATCTCTGTACGTTTTATCTCAGCAGCCTTTAGTGCATCAACCTGTTCGTCGGTTAAAGCAACCTTATCTTTCAAGGCAAACGCGTAAGCCAATCCTTCCTTGTCTAATCGCTTTTGCTCTTCTGCAGATAGACCGGCTGTAATTGCAATCTGTTTTTGGGCCTGCCTTATCTCCTCATTTGCAAGCTTAGTTCTTTGATTAAAGTTGTCTTGGTCAATTTTTGACGCCTGCTTAAGCAAATCTTGCCTTTCTTTTTCTGATAACGCCCTATTTCTAGCCTGTAGCGTTAACTGTTGTATTTGTTGCAGCGCTTTTGCGTTGGAAACTTCTTGTATTTTATTCTGATCTTCCAGATCCTGTTGTGCCTTTTTTAATTCGATAGCCGCTCCAGCCGCCTCTGTCATCGCTGAACCTAATTCCTTAAACGATCCTATCGGATCTGATAAAATATTTCCTAGCTTACTTAATAAGTCTCCGACGCTTGTAATGCTACTTATGAACTTAACAAAGAACCTCCCTACAGTGTCTACTACGGCGCCAACAGCAGCAAATCCCTGCTCTACCTTGTCAACAATGGGGTCAAACTTTGACAGATAACTAATAAGTGCAGCTACTAAAATTATAATAGCACCTATGCCGGTGGAGGCTAAGGCAACCTTGAACACTTTAGCTGCATTTGTACCGGCAGTAGTGGCAACAGTTTGCGCTTCTGTAGCGGAAGTTGCGGCAGCGGTAGACACGGTCACAGCATCCGTAGCGGTAGCCCTTGCCAACTCCGCCTGTGCTGCCGTGGCCTCTCCTTTAGAAAATTTAAACCCTATTTCTGTTGCATATGCTGTCGCAGCGGCAGCTTCTTCGCTGGCTTGAGTAGCAATAGTCTGAGCCTCCTGGAACCTTTGCTGCGCCTCTTTTGCTTCGCCTTGCGCCTGTTTGAAATTTTGAAGTTGGTTTTTTACATTGCCAACCTGATCACCAAACAGTTTAAAACCTATAGGCGCCCTATCCATAACACTCGTAAGGCCAGACAGAGATTCTTTTTGCTGATTTGTGGTTTCGGTTGCCGAGGCCAACGCATCTTTGTAATTACCAACATTTCTCCTGTTATCACCTACTGCAGACTCATTTACTTTTAGTTCGTCAGAAATACCTTTTATCTGTATTTGAAGTGCTTTGCCAGCGGTGGTTCCGTCCCGCTCTTCTTTTCCTAATGCATTATACTGCTGAGTCAATAACGATAGCTGAGCTCGAAGCTGGTTATTGCTGCCTTCTGCCGCTTGAGAAATACTGATATACGCCTTTTGTTCCGCGGTAAGCAGCCTCAATTGTTGTGCATTAGACTGGAATGCGACACCTGTTTCTTGGTTTGCAGTCTTTAATTCTTTCTGCTCTTGCTTTACAGACTTTATTGAATTACCTAATTCGTTAGCCCTTTTGGTTGCATCCTCCGAGTTGAGGGATACATCAATAATAACCCTGGTGTTTGTATCTGCCATTATGGTAATTTTATAAGTGAAATAGTACTTATGTCGCCCTGGATGTACGCTATCTTATTTTTGTAATAATATGATGCTGATTTCCTGTCGTAAACGGGTATGGTCCAATTTATATTTGCAATGTCCGTTTCCTTAACTAGCATCTTTTTTGTTGCGGCAAACGGCCTGTAAAGCATTCTTTTAACTTCTGGGTAATTCTCATCAAATAAAGACTGATAGTCTAATCCGTCAAACGTTGGTATAGATACCATGTTTACGAGAGAAGATGCAGATCCATCGTAAAACTCAAAAGGACTATTGATCTTTCTGTCAAGGAGTATTCTTGGCTGTGTTTTTATTTTAAAATCGGCTGAGGCGGCTATATCTTCTATTTTTTTTATTTGAGGAACAACAAGCCCTCCGAGCTTATTAACGGAAACAGTTGCGGCAAATACGGATGTAAACAAGGTCACACTATCAGCAAGTGTCAAGTTATCAAAAACCATAATACCCTGTCCTAATTCATCAGGGACAGCGTCATCGTCTTTATACTTGCCATAGTTGTTTATTCCGTAGCCAGGCAACGAGTAAGATATGTCGTCGCTTGAATTGATCAATCGATCTGAGATATCATCCGCTATTGGCTTATTTGCGTATACATCTTCCATGTTGATCAGTAGCAATGACTCTATATAGTTGTCTGGGATAACTATCAACCCGAAGTTTTGAAGAAACTCTTTAAAGAAATTCTTCTGAGTTATATCCGGTAGGGTGGCTGACAACTGGATATCAGACCCATAAACAACTTCTTCATATACCGGATTGAATGAGACTGATGCTCCTGTCGCAATCGTGGCGAAACCTGTATCAACATCCTTTGTTATAGCGATCCTTATTCTGTCTCCAGGATTAATATTTATAGTGATGTCAATCAATTGATCGGGGAAGGTTTCTTGAATATATTTTTTTGAGCTTAATGTAGAAAATGCCCCAATGTTTATCCATGCACCCCCTGCACTAGACAATTGAACAACATTATGAACTTCCTCGTGAGAGCCGAATGCTTGTGTCCACACTTGAGTAATTGTAAATGTGTAAACTATACGTAGTTTAAGTTTGACACTGGCTGTATAAAACCTTCCATCCCATAAACCATGTGGATCTGTAGACGCGTCATCCTCGAAAAATACCTCTTGATATATACTATTTCCGCCAAAATTAAACCCTTGCGGCTGTGTTTTCCTGGCTGAGGCATTGTACCCTTTTAATATATCCTCATACCCAGAGCTATGCTTTAGGTTATCGTTAGCAAACGGGATCAAGGAATTATAATACTTTTCGTAAGAAGCGTAACTTCCGCTCGCAACATATCCCGCCTCAGATATTATTTTTTCTAAAATTGTTTTCCTAAATACAGCAGGCCTTAATTGCCTTACATCACACCTTCTATCAGTCTCACTGAGCCCGCCGTAATCAATTACAGGATAGATGTAGCCTTCAGTATTATCCTGGCTGCCTGCAACATTCGCTAGGCTCCATACATGATCATATTCTGAAAGATCAAGATCCCGGATATTCTTCTCCCCCAGCCTGTCAAAGAACCCAATAAGCCCAGATAATATTTGAACCTCTATATCTTGATCCGTTTTGGTTATAAGCGCGACTCCATTAGTTAACACCTCAATTCCGTTCTGAACTATTTTAGCTGTGTTTCTACGGTAAGGCTGTGTTTGAATTAAACTCGCATCGTTTGGTATTCCGCATGCAGCAATGTTGGTTGCTGTCATAGGCATTTTAAATGTGTTTGTGGAATACGCCTGTCTATCTTTTAACTCAGCCAGGTCATTGATAGAGTACACCAATTGAATAGGGCTTTTACCCTCATCAATATCGCAAAGAATTCCGTTTATATAAACCTCTTTGTTGTTCATACTATTGCCTTTGAATATTTACTTCTGGTAAATTGATCCCGAATTTCAACTCAGAGAATGAATTTTTAGCTCTCTTGATTTCAAATGATCCAGTATTTACTATTACGGTTTGCCATTTTATAGGGTTTGAGTTGGTCAGCATCATAACCTTAACTGAAGTATGCAATGATTTAAGACCATCGATCTTTATATCCGGTACCGTAGCGCCTATACTTATTTTGTTAATTGCTGTTTTGTTTATGATGTCAGCAATAGTATCTCCATTCTCCCAATCGAAAACGTTCCTGTCTACAGTAATTTCATTGGATGTAGACAATGTTTTTATATTATCCTTTCCGAATCTCCAGTAATCCCACCCGCCTAACGTGTTAAGCCATTTTAAATATATAAACGGATCAGCACATGGCCTGTTTATCTTCAGTATCATTGGCTGAGTGATAAAATTAGGCGCTTCATCTGTCCCGGTATAAAGCTGTATCTGAAAGTATTCAACGTTTGTACCTGGGGCACCCGCCAGCATCAGCCTATTTATACCTAATTGTTCAAGTATACCGTCATTACTCACCGGAGGCAGAGCGCCCTCCTGAATTATAAGTCTGCTTAAGTCTGTATTTAAGATATAACCGGCATCATTATTCAAAAGGAATGAGTTAACTACGCCTCCAGAGACTTGCTCCCTGTTTATATTCAATGATGTGGTCCTGACTTTTACTGATGACCCTACGATGTACTCTGAAAATATGAATGAGTTATCGTAAGGCAACCCTACCCATGCTGTAGGTTCAGTAAACATAGTTAAAAACTTAGCTTTGTAATTAGGGTTTAGCTCATTTAAAAACGGGACATACTCAGCCATATTTCCACCGTACTTGTCCCCTAATTGCTTTGCGCTGTAGGTGACATACAAAGGCTGTGGAGCATAATACCAAACACTTGAATCAGCATCCCACACCTCTCGGTATCTGATCGTAAAAGACGCCGCCCGATCCATATCACGCCAGTTAAGCACATCGTATTTAAAATTATCTTTAGCATTTACCAAAGATTGCAAGTAAGCTGATATGTCGGCTCTGGTTTTTCCGTCAATGCCTGGCGACCATGCGCCTAAAACGGTTCCTGATTGAGAAGTTATTTCTATCTCAATTCTATAGTTAACCTTCGCCGGATCCGGTGTAGTTGAAAATTTTAACACCACAGGATTATAAGCAGCGTTCCATCTTGAAATATTGCTACCTGACACCTTCACCTGCGGCAATCCATTAGCAAAACCTCCATCAATCGGATTGCCGAACGGTTCTATGCTAAACGTTACTTGTTTTGTGCATTCGTTTGCATCTTTTGCATAGGCAACATAATTGCCAGGCGAAAGGTTATTAAAAAAAGTCGATGAAGAATAATCTATGCCGTTTAACGAATATAAAGCCGGGGTAAAAGTGGTAGTTGCGCTTAATGTAGCAGTCCCGTTATTTGCACCTTGTGATGTTTCATTTGTCGATACTACGGTCAAAGCTAAATCACATGAAGGTGGCTCTGGAACAATTGGAGTCTCCAGGGACACATATGCAAACGGAGTGGTTAGATGGGCATTAATGGTGTAGGTCTTTGTTTCATCTGATGAAATTATGTTTGCTATAGGGTCATCGTCGGCCCTTTCTCTTTCAGTTGAGGCAACAAGTGACTTCTGTCCGTCAGAACCGACATAGTCTACCGTAACTACTTCTGTGTCGTTATTGAAGTATATAGAATAATCTTCCGTACCGCCACCAACAAGCGAAGGAAAACTGAAAAAGTCTATAAGTAAAACACTCATGCTGCAATGTTAAATAGTGAAGTGATCTCTGTACGTAACCTGGCGGTATAAACAACCGCTATGCTATTCACGAAGGCGTTTATTTTCTCCTCCGTTATTATTTCATCAAATATATTCCGTTTTGATTGCCATAGCTTTGTACCGCTGTCAGCTATCGTTTTTGCAACAACCCATGCAACGCCTCTCGGCAATCCTCTAGCGTTGCACCAATCGATTATACTGCTTAATGGCGGCATCTTACCTGGTGGTCTGCCTTTGAAAACGTATTCGATAGATTGTGATCCAATTAGCTGCCCTGTGCTTTGTGTGGTATTAACTACCTTAATGCTGGCTTTACTTCGTCCAGTTGCATTCCTGTTCTCAGAATCCATATAAGATATCAAGCCCTCTCGTTGAGATTCGAGAAACTCTCTGATCAGCTCTTCGCCTAATATGAGGGTATCGCTTAACATGGTCTTGGTTGTATATCTGTAAGCTGGGCAAGATTCAATTCGATACCAGCTACATTAACGTCGTACGTATCAACTATCAGAACGCCATGTATATTTGTATTTAA
>CBFGNP010000295.1:0-5908 GCA_965650095.1 uncultured Pedobacter sp.
TTCTGCTCTGTTTCCGGAGTTCCATCCCAATGCGCGGCAATAAAGCCGGCTTTGGTATCCAGCAGCTCTTTAAATTCATCATACGAATTTGCTTCAGTGATGTGTTCGTCTCTGTAGTTCAGCGCCTTGTTATAGATATTCTGCTGGATCTCTTCCAGCAATTGCGCAATATAGATCTCCAGTCCGTCCTGTAGTACCGTTTGTTTTTCCCTGGTATCCCTGCGGGCAAGTTCAACCGTTCCGTTTTCCATATCCCTGGCACCGATAGCCAAACGTACGGGTACACCTTTCAGTTCATATTCCGCAAATTTAAAGCCCGGACGCTGTGTATCACGGTTATCGTATTTAACAGAAATACCCATGCGTTTTAGTTTTGCATGTAGCTCATCAACAAATACAGTTATCTTTTGCAATTCTTCGTCGTGCTTATAGATGGGAACGATGACCACCTGGATCGGCGCCAGCTTTGGAGGCAATACCAATCCCGCATCGTCACTATGTGCCATGATCAAGGCACCGATAAGGCGTGTGGAGACACCCCATGAACTGGCCCATACGTGCTCTATTTTTCCTTCTTTATTGGTAAATTTTACATCAAAAGCTTTGGCAAAGTTTTGTCCCAGAAAGTGTGAAGTACCAGCCTGAAGTGCTTTGCCATCCTGCATTAAAGCCTCGATGCAATAGGTATCCAAAGCGCCGGCAAAACGCTCATTAGCTGTTTTCACCCCTTTAACCACCGGCATCCCCATCCAGTTTTCGGCGAAATCGGCATATACTTCCAGCATCTGCCTGGTCTCGGCAATGGCTTCATCGGCAGTTGCATGTGCGGTATGTCCTTCCTGCCATAAGAACTCGGTAGTACGGAGGAACAGGCGGGTACGCATTTCCCAGCGAACAACATTTGCCCATTGGTTGACCAGAATAGGCAGGTCGCGGTAAGACTCGATCCAGCCTTTATAAGTGTTCCAGATGATGGTTTCTGAAGTTGGCCTTACGATCAGTTCCTCTTCTAATTTTGCCGTTTCATCCACGATAATTTTTCCGTTTCCATCGTTTTTAAGACGGTAATGTGTCACAACGGCACATTCGGTGGCAAAGCCATCTACGTGAGAAGCTTCTTTGGAGAAATATGACTTGGGAATGAATAAGGGAAAGTAAGCGTTGCTATGGCCTGTGTCTTTAAATTTCTGGTCCAGAACCGCTTGCATCTTCTCCCAAATAGAGTATCCATAGGGTTTAATGACCATACATCCTTTAACAGAGGAGTGCTCTGCCAGGTCGGCTTTTATAACAATGTCGTTATACCACTGTGAATAATCTTCGTTTTTACTAGTAATACCTTTGCTCATAGCTGTTTGGAACGTTTTTTGTGTTAAATGACTTGTAAAGTAGGTTACAAATCTATAAATTTATACCTACAAAACACACAACACACAAATAAGGAATAGAGTTATGAAAACACATTATTTAATCACCAGTATCTCGGCGCTGACAACCTTAGTGGTCATGTCCTGCTCTGCACCTAGACTGGCACAGCAAAATACAAATGATGATGTGTATAATTCGGTGGCGCAAGCAAAGGAGTACAGCCAACAGGTACCGGTGAGAGAATCGGAGTATGACGCTCAGGATGATTATGGCACCAGTGATCCTTACTACGACATGGATTATTCATCACGCATTAACCGGTTCTATTATCCTAATCCCGGATGGAGGAGTTATTATGATCCATACTTCGATGGAGGATGGTATGGCAATTATGGCATGTCCCTCGGCTTCGGACTAGGCTTTGGATATAATCCTTTCTATGGCTCGTTATGGAGCTCTCCTTATTACGGATGGGGCAACTATTATTCGCCATTCTGGGGTTATAACAACTGGGGCTATAATAGCTACATCGGCGGCGGTTACTGGGGCGGTGGCTACTGGGGTGGCGGCTTTTATACCGGCAGAACAACTCCTGTAGACTACAAAGCGAGACCCTCAAGAGGAGGCAGCGGATATACTGGTTCCAGAGGTTTCGACGGCCTTTCGCCAAGGTCTTCAAGAGGACAAGGCAATGTAACATCAGGCCGTCCATCAAGGAGTACCAGTAATGGTAGAGGTACAGTAACTACCGGAAATACGAGACCAAGCAGAACAGAGAGCACCAGACCTTCTACACAGAGCTCAAGACCGGCAAGGACTGAATCAAGACCGACAAGAACAGAGTCAAGACCGACAAGAACAGAAACCAGACCAACAAGAGAATACACTCCACCTCCATCGTATTCTCCACCAAGCAGCAGTGGAAGTTCAGGCGGCGGCAGATCAAGTGGTGGCGGTAGCTACGGCGGCGGTGGTGGAAGCAGACCATCCAGAGGTGGCAGATAATTTAAGCGAAATACACAGATGAAGAAATCGATACAAATGCTAATGGTAGCTATAGTAGCTACCACAGGCACCACATACGCACAATATGCCGGCGACGCGATCAGGTTTGGCAATACAAACTACGGCAGCTCTGCAAGGTTCAAAGGGATGGGCAATGCACAGATCGGAGTTGGTGGCGATATAAGTTCATTGGGTGGTAATCCGGCAGGACTTGGCCTATTTACCAGATCTGAATTTAGCTTTACACCAGAATTTAACAATTCCAGCGCCAAGTCTGACTACCTCGATAACCGGATCAACCATTCGGGCAACAAGTTAAACGTGAACCAGGCGGGTGTGGTATGGTACAATCCGACTTACCGGCCGGCTGGTCAAAGCAGTACAAACAAGGGTGTTTTGAGTACGGTTTTCGGTATCGGTTATAACCGGAATAATGACTTTACCCAGGAATATACTTACGGAGGCAACAATGTCAACAATACCATGCGTGATTTCTTTGCACAGGAGGCCAACAGAAATATGGGTAATAATGGTGGATTGGAAGATCGCTCACTCGAAAACTATGCTTTTCAGGACTATTTGATTAATTACAATACACCCAGCAGCCCTGGTAGTTATGAATCTACTCCTTTCAGCAATAATTTGCAGAATCAAACGGCAACTATCACCGGATCTACTTCAGAACTGAACTTATTTGGTGCGATAAATATCTCCAATCAATTCTATATTGGTGCGGCTATAGGCATGGTCAATGCACGTTATATCCGCAATGCAGACTATACAGAAAGCGGACAGATCAACTCTTATAACAATGATCCAGGGGAAGGTCCCATAGGTTATGCTGGCACTGAAGATTATGACTTTACCTATTCGCAAAGTCAGGAAACCCGCGCATCTGGTATCAATGGCAGGCTTGGGGTAATTTTCAGGCCTGTTAACAATTTCAGGATCGGAGCTACTTATCAGACACCAACCTGGATGCATGTAGAAGACCAGTACGCTGAAAATCTTTATACGACCTTATCCGGCGAGCCGCTGCCTATCGGAGATGCGGTTTCCTATCCCTATAATTACCGACTAAGAACTCCTGCTAAAGGCTCCCTGGGTGCCAGTTATGTATTTGGTGGACAAGGCATCCTTTCTGCGGATGTGGACTTTGTGGATTATGCCAGCACCCGTTTCTCTATGGATGGCGGCGGTATGGCTGACCAAACAATTATGGATAACAATGCCGACATCAAAAGATTATATACTTCAGCGGTAAACTACAGGGTTGGCGGCGAGTATAAAATAAGCAACCTGAGTTTAAGGGCAGGCTACGGTTTAAATGGCAGTCCCTTAAAAGACGATGACGACCATATATTTGATACTACATATTACAGTGCGGGCCTTGGCTTTCGTGTAAACGAATATTACATTGACCTTGCCTACCAACGCGTAGAATCTGAGGACAGATTAAGTTCGTACACCTTGAACAATGGCACAGAGCCGATCGCTACTTTAAAGAATGCAAACAACAATGTGTTTTTAACGTTTGGCGTCCGTTTTTAACCAAACTTTTAAGGATAATAAAGAAAGCCCGGATCGTTGATCCGGGCTTTCCTATTTAAAAGGACATCAGCTTAAAGTATGCCATGTAAGGAAGCTCCCTTAAGGCCGAGCCTTGCTATATTTCTTTCCACTCCTTCATCTTTAATCAGTTCTGGTGCATGATGCGGCTTTTTACGCGCATCTATAATAACCGGGCCTGTACAGCCCCAGTGTTTTTCTCTAACAAAGCTGCCTACCCCATGGATATCAGCTGCAGGATTACTCCTGGTAAATGTAACCCATACCAGATTGTTAATTGAAGCCGCGGTAAACTGATGGTCATCACACAGCACAATTAATGCCAGCCCCCCGGTTTGCTGCGCTCCAAGATACTGGTTCAATAAAATCATTTCCTGCTCGGTGTGCCCTGCATCGATATAGGGCTTAGCTTTTAAAGCCAGCACCCCGGGAATTGCGATCTGATAATGATTAAATGGTTCAGGCAAGGCAAACCCCGAGGGAAGTTCAGTTGTCAGCACCCTTTTATGAGTACCCGCCGCTGCAAATACCACCTTAGAACCGCTGTTTAATCCATCCCCGCTATAATCAAGCGTATCTATGGTCGTATGGGTATGAAAATGAAGATCAGTCTTGAAATCCATCCTGGAAAGCACGTGTTGCATAAAGCCCGAGAGATCCTGCGTATCTAAACCTTCATCATCTTCTCTTGCTGCGATAAATAAATACTTGGCCAGGCTCAGCTGGTTCTTACCTAAGATATGATTGGCAATGGTAAGTATCTCCTGTGGCCTGCGTTCCTTTAAATATGGCGTGTACCTTTCACTTCCTATAGCAAACAATAAAGGGTGTACACCTGCAGCGTCAACTGCATTTACCTCTTTTAAGCCATGAATCTCCTTAGGCAAGGCCGAGCCGGCAATTTCATGGATCAGGGCACCAAAACTGGTATCTTCCTGCGGAGGTCTGCCCACCACGGTAAACGACCAGATCGCATCCTTACGGTGATAAACGTTGTGTACCTTCATCAAAGGAAAAGGATGGGTAAGGCTATAATAGCCAAGGTGATCTCCGAAAGGCCCTTCAGGCTTATTTTCCTGCGGATATACGGTACCGGTGATCACAAAGTCGGCATCGGCCGATAAGCAGAAGCCCTCCTCATCATAAAAATACCTGAACCTTCTGTTGCCCAATGCACCGGCAAAGGTCATCTCCGACAATCCTTCGGGCAGGGGCATTACCGCAGCCAATGCATGTGATGGAGGACCACCTACAAAGATACTTACTTTTAAGGGTAAGCCTTTGGCATTTGCTTTGGATTGATGGACGCCTATGCCTCTGTGAATCTGATAATGTAAGCCAATTTCCTGATCAGGTTTATAGTCATTCCCGGCAAGCTGGATCCTGTACATCCCAAGGTTGGCATTTAAAATACCGGGCTTATCCACATCCTCGGTATATACCTGGGGCATGGTGATAAATGGTCCACCATCCATCGGCCAGTTGACAATCTGCGGTAATGCACTGATCGTCGTTTTATGGAAAACCGTTTTGAAGGTTTGCTTTAAGGGCAGGGCCGTAAGTGCCGTAAAACCTATCCCAGGTATCTGCAAAGGTTTCTTCAAGGCTTTAACAGGATCAGATCGCAAATTTACCAGTTGCTCTACTTTGGCGAGGCTGTCCCGAAACATGAACTTCGAACGCTCAAGGGTTCCGAACAAGTTGGAAACAGCAGGAAACTTGCTGCCCCTGATGTTTTCAAACAACAGTGCAGGTCCCCCCTGCTCATAAACACGCAAATGAATAGCTGCCATTTCAAGGTAGGGATCTACCTCCTCTTTAATCCGGATCAAATGACCATACTTCTCTAAATCAGCAACACATTCTGCTAAGCTTTTATATCCCATTACAGCTCAAAGATATTAAACAAATATTGTTTTTAAACAGAAAAAGCCCTGCTTAGGGGCAGGGCTTTCTATTTTCATTC
>CBFGNP010000296.1:0-5906 GCA_965650095.1 uncultured Pedobacter sp.
GACACCTGTTTTGATGGATACTGCCAAAGCGAATGCTTCACTACCGGGTTCCCGAATATTTTTTAGCTTTAAGTAAGTACTGTCCTGCAAACTGTATTTGGTTGCCTTATTGTACCAGGTGGTCAACGCATATCGATTGGTATTCAAGAGTATTTCTTTTTCTTTGATAGCAAGAGGGTCCGCTGGATTGCCTTTTCGGAATTTTTTCCAATCAATCGGTAATACCTGGTGCGAAACGACATTATCTTTTAGTGGTAATAGCTTTCTCGAGCAGGCCGTTGCATTAAGTAGTATAATGACAAGTACTAGCTTCAAATTTTCCCTGACCGGAACTTTAACCCCCCAATCCAGATCCCGCGTCATGGCACGTGGCTGCAAGCCGGCATTTAACCAGGACTGGCATTGTCCAAAAACATTCGGCTTCCATTCCTTATGGCCATCAATATATTTCCTTAGCTGATCTTCATATTTATCTAGGGGCAGAAACCAGTTTTTGGTCTCTTTCCTTACCGGAGGTTCGCCCGAAAGCGTAGATTTCGGATTGATGAGGTCGGTAGCGTTTAGTGTACTTCCACAGTTTTCACATTGGTCGCCATAGGCATTCTCATTCCCACATTTCGGACAGGTACCAATAATGTACCGATCGGCCAGAAACGTCTGTGCTTTTTCATCGTAATACTGCTCTGTAATTTCTTCTGTAAAAACTCCTTTTTCGTATAACGTTTTAAAAAAATCAGATGCAGTCTGGTGATGTGTTAAAGAAGAGGTTCTGTGATAAATATCAAAAGAAACGCCAAACTCCTTAAAAGAATCGCCGATGATTTTGTGGTATTTATCTACGACAACCTGAGGTGTTACTCCTTCTTTTTTAGCTTTCAACGTAATGGGGACCCCATTTTCATCGGAGCCGCAAATAAATTTCACATCCCTTTTATTGGAGCGCAGGTACCTTACATAAGTGTCCGCTGGCAGATAAACGCCTGCCAGGTGGCCTATGTGTACGGGTCCGTTTGTATAGGGTAAAGCCGCCGTAACGGTATATCTTTTAATTTTACTGTTATCCAAAACTATTTTTATTATTTTGGCAAAGATAAGTGTTTTACCTATGATTAAACAGCCGGCCTATTTAAAAAAGGGCGACAAAATTGCAATTGTTTGTCCAGCCAAAAAACTTCCAGGTAGTATTGCTCCTGCAATCACCATCCTTGAAAGCTGGGGACTAGAGGTGACAATCGGTAAAACTGTTACGGCTGATCATCACCAGTTTGCTGGTGATGATGCCTTAAGGGCGGCGGATCTGCAAGGCTTTCTGGATGATTCCGAAATTAAGGCCATTATTGCCGGCAGAGGAGGCTATGGCACCATCCGAATTATTGATGAACTTGATTTTAGGCAGTTTAAGAAACAGCCTAAATGGATAGTTGGCTTTAGTGACATTACGGTTCTGCTTTCACACTTACTAGCCGATCTAAACACCCAAAGCATCCATGGACAAATGCCTTATACCTTTAATAAAGCAACACCAGCATCATTAGAATCTTTAAAGATGGCTTTGTTCGGAGGGCCGGTTAGCTATGAACACAACAGCACATTTCCAGGCAGGAATGGAACTGCCGAAGGCATTCTGGTTGGCGGCAATCTGACGCTTATGGTGATGGTCCAGGGCTCTGTTTCAGAGGTAGATTATACTGATAAGATCTTGTTCCTTGAGGATGTTGGCGAACATGAATATTCCATAGACAGGATGATGCGTATGCTAAAGCGGGCCGGAAAGCTAGCGAAGCTAAAGGGGCTGATTGTAGGTGCTTTTAATGAAGTTGCGATTGAATCAATTCCTTTTGGCGCCAGCCCTGAAGAGGTGATATGGGACCTTGTGAAAGAATATGATTATCCCGTTTGCTTTAATTTCCCTGTAGGGCATATTGATGACAACAGGGCGATGGTGGTAGGCGCCGGATTTGATATGATTGTACAAAATCAAACAACAATATTAAAATCTACAAATCGTAAATAGAATACGAGGATAACTGAAAGCACCCCTATTTTACTCCTTCTCTAATTACAAATTGAGCTTAACAAAAACGGCTGCACCGGAAAATTCGGAGCAGCCGTTTTTATTTTTTTATTAAAACGTATGTTACTGGTGCTTTTTATCCCACCAAACCGGTGTATAAATGGTCTGCAAGCCTGGGAAGTTTTTGTTAGATGTCGCTTCCGTGCTAGGATAGATCATACGAAGAGGCATTCTACCTGTGCCAATAATGGAGGCAGCAGATTGCACAAAGAAATCCGGATATCCAGTTCTGCGCCATTCAGTCCATGCTTCAAAGCCTTGAAAACCGCACATCGCATAATATTTTTGAGTAATGATAGCTTTAACGCGGGCTTCGGTGTTCCCTCCTGCTGCCACTAAAGCAGCAGCTCCATCAGGCGCGGCAGCGATATAGGCTGTAGCATCGCCGGCACCAACAGCAGTGAAACTTGCCTGTATACCCTGAGCATAAAGCGTCGCTAAAACCCCGCCGGTTCCATTTGTCCATCCTCTTGCTACTGCTTCAGCTTGCAAGAAATAGCTCTCAGCAGCTGATATCAATTTAACAGGGGCCGTAGCAGAAGCGGTATTGTTCGCCCTGGCACCAACTAAAGGGGACGGCGGAGAGACCTGCTTACCGGTGTTCGAATTGTAGCTTCCCTGAACAATTGACCGTTCGGTTTTAGCGTTTGCGTCAGTTACAAACAGCTCATAAAACTTAGCAAGCCTCGGGTCATTGTTATCAACCGGATTATTAATGTCATCAAAGTGATTAACTGCTGTAGTACTGGCTACAAGATTTTGTACCTTATTGAGAACTGGGCTAGCCATCTCATTATATAACGGGTTTTCATTTCCACCAGTGCTTAAATATTTGATAGAAGCATCAACTGTCAGGAAGGGAGGACTAGTTGCCGGGGAAACGGCTGTAGCGTACAAAGCTTTTACCCCCGCCTCAGCTTTGGCTGGGTCAACATATGCAAGCCTCAAATAGGCTCTTAGCTTCAATGTATTTGCAAAAGCCTTCCAGCTGGCCATGTTGCCCTGGAACACCATATCCTGAGCACCTGGAGAGGCAGAACTTGGCACACTTATCAAGGCCATACCCTGGTCGATATAATGGAATATACTATCGTAAACTACTGCCTGAGCATCATATTTAGGCGCTGGAAAAACACTAGGCTGTAAGGCCTCGTTAATCGGAACATCACCAAAAGCATCTGTTGTTACCTGAAACGCGTAAGCCTTCATCAGGTAGGCGATACCTTTAGTATATTCCAGGCTTGAACCTTCGGCTTTCGTGATCAGATCAGCATTGATTAGCGCATTTCGATATAGTATAAGCCATGGCCTGTCAAAGGCGGTAGCGGCAGGATTATACTGGTCAATAGATCTGTATTGCGATGACGTTGGATTTTGAGTCCAGTACTGTGCCCAGATATTACCATAAATCTGGAAGAAGTTACCAACGATCTGGCCTATTGCCGCCTGCGATGCCGGCAAAAGCAAATTAGGCGCTGCCGAATCCGGGTTATTGGGATTTTCATTTACATCTAAAAACTTCTTACATCCCGACAATCCTGCAATGGCAATAATTACCATAAGCAGCAATTGCTTAGTTTTGAATATATATTTTTGGTTCATGACTTTATAATTAAAATGTAACTTTCACATTAAACCCGTAGTTACGAACAGATGGCTGAGCCGTATAATCCAGCCCTTGTTCATTTGTTGCACCCCCTGAGTTGATCTCCGGATCTACATATTTGTTTTCTTTTGCTGTCCAAATGAATAAATTGTTACCAAACAAACCTATTGACATCGCGCTGAATGGAAGGCTTTTTAACTGGCCTTTATTAAAAGTATAAGAGATTCCTGCACTACGCATTTTAACATAGGACCCATCGATAATATTCACACCAGGATTAAGGTCAGGGAAATAATCTTGTTTATTGTAAAAAACATCGGTATTGACAACACTATTACCATTTGCATCCAGATATACCGAGTTAGGGAATGGCAGGCCGAACCTTTGACCGCCAGTTTCTTCTGAAACGCCAACAAAGGCCAGAATATCTTTCGTCCTCGAATACAGTTTATTGCCTTGTTTGGCGTCAAACAAGACATTAACATTCCATTTTTGCTTAATCGTAATATTTGCACCCCATGAAGCTTGATACTTTGGATTATAGCTACCTAAATACTGAGCACTAGCGGTTGGCAATGGCAAACCGGTTTCTGCATCAACAATCGTACGTCCCTGAGCATCTGTCTGGTTAGTTACCGAGTAAAATTCACCATAAGGCTTTCCTTCAGCAGCAACAATTGACATGCCACCAAAACCACCAAGCACCACTTGGTCGATATCTCCCAGGTCTACAACTTTACTCCGATTTCTATAATAGGTACCGAACAACTCTACATTCAAATCAGGGGTTCTAACGACCGTACCCTTTAAGGCCAGCTCCAAACCTTTATTTTGAACCTCCCCAACATTGATCACACCAAACCCATAACCCGTTGAGTTAGGGATAGGCACGGCTACAATCTGGTTTTTCGACTTGTTTTGATAATAAGTAAAATCAATACCGAACCTGTTGTCAAAGAAGGACAATTCAGTACCTATCTCGTGAGCTGTTGTAATCTCTGGTTTAAGGTCAGCATTACCCAGTGTTGTTCCGGCCTGCAAGGCTGCAACGTTGCCGAACGGGAATATAGTACTTCCAAAATTGCTGGTAATGGTTCCTTTTGCGAAAGTAGTCAGCAGCTGATAAGGATCAGTATCATTACCCACCTTTGCGATACTGGCACGTAGTTTACCGTAACTCAAGATATTATTAGGCTTCATCAACTCACTAAACACAAATGAGCCACTTACACTTGGATAAAAGAAGGAGTTATTTTTTACCGGTAAAGTAGAAGACCAGTCATTACGAGCGGTAGCTTCTAAAAATAAATAGTTCTTGTAAGATAAGTTCAAGTCGGCATACAAACCAAAAAGTCTTCTTCTGGTAAATTCATCTTTAATCACATCTAACGGGCCATTACTGTTTTGAAGGCTATACCAGTCAGGTACAACCAAACCCGAACTTGCATTGGTCGCGGTTCTGTTTGTAGAAGTGGTTCTTTGACGAATGTTATTACCCACCATCAACGAGCCTTTAAAATCTTCAGTAAACGAATGGGTCGCAGTGGCCATCAAATCGTTCACAACCTCAGTCACATTGTATTGGTCAATCTGGTATCCACCATTACTATTGTGATCACTCTGGTTCGTATTCGCATCAATAGGTTTGAACGCAAACTTAGGTGCCAGCGCTCTTCTGCGTTCGGCATAAGTATCCGTACCGAGACGGTTCGTTATGCTTAACCAGTGAATTGGTTTATACTCCAGGTTAATGTTACCAGTTACCCTGTTGATTACATCATCGTTACTAAAATTTTCAATGATATAATACGGGTTTAAAGTATAAGAGCCATAGTAACCGTACTGATCTGCATGGAGAAGACCATTAGCATCCGTATAGCCAAAGCCATTGTATTTATTGCTCAGATCACTTAATTTATCTAAAGGAATATCCCTTGCAGTCTGCAGCACATTGTCAAAAACGGAGTTGTCATTTTGGCCGCCGGCAATTTGTCTGGCATCTATTTTATTATAATTGAAAGATATCCCCGCACTGAACTTGTCGCTAAAATCAGTTTTACCGTTAAACCTTACGCCATATTTATTATAAACGTCCTGAACTCCCGGAAAGATCCCGTCGGAATTCAGCGTATTCAATGCCAGATAAAAGGTTGATTTGTCAGAACCGCCTGAGAAACTCAGGTTGTTATCTGTTGCGAAACCTGTTTTGAAGAAATTTCTAACATT